>JAUNRD010000308.1 GCA_030535815.1 Clostridia bacterium | reverse complement strand
GCAAGAGCTTTGAGGAAATCGGCTTCAAGAGAAACGGTGCATACTCTGAGTATATCGTTGTTCCTGCTTACGGTCTTTGCCACCTTCCCGAAAACGTAAGCTTTGCTCACGCATCCCTTTGCGAGCCTTTGGGCGTTGCCCTCGGCACAATGAAAAAATCCCACGCAAAGCTTGGCGATACCTGTATGATTATGGGTGCAGGCTCCATCGGTCTTTGCACACTGGCTGTCGCAAAGGCTATGGGACTTTCAAAGATTGTTGTATGTGCTACAACAAGGGGAAGACTTGACCTTGCCGAGAAGATGGGAGCATATGCAACCATCGCCACAAAAGAGCAGGATTTAATGGAAGAAATGAAGAAGCTTCATCCCGAAGGAACAGACGTAATAATTGATGCAACAGGTATTGAAGAGTGCATTCAGAACTGCTTAAAGCTTTGCAAGAAGGGCGGAACCGTTGTACTTGCAGGTTATGGCAGAGGCAAGATTATGAACATCAGAATTGACGATATTCATATAAACAACCTTCACTTAATCGGTGCAGGTAACAACTGGAATATGCACCAGAAGGCTGTTGACTTAATGGCAAGCGGCGTTATAAATATGGAACCGTTGATTTCCGAAGAACTTAAGCTTGAAGACTTTGAAAAGGCAATTGAACTTGCAAGAAAGCGTCCCACCGGCTTTGTTAAGGCGGTATTTACCTTATGATTGCAGGAATTGACTTAGGGACATCCTCTGTCAAGGTTTTAGTCACCGATAACGGAAAAACCGTAAAAAAGGCAAAGCGCACATACACCGAAAGAAGTGTGGATGCCTGGCTGAAGGCGGTATCGGAAGCACTTTCTGAGATAAGCCGTGGCATAAAAATTGATGCTGTTTCCTTATCATCCCAGGTTGGAACGTATATAATAAACGGAAGTGACATCATTTCCTGGCAGGACCCAATCGGAAGAGAAGAGGTTGCAAGGATAAAAAAGGACATTTCAAAAGAAGAATTTGCCGCTGAAATTTCAATGCCTCATCCCGAGGTTATATCCTATCCCATGCCGAGGCTTCTTTACATAAAGGAGCATTATGATGCAAAAAGTGTCTGTCAGCCAAAGGACAAAATCTGCCAGATGCTGACGGGAAAGCAGGTTAGCGACATATATTCCTGGCGTGGTCTTGCAAATCTTGAAACGGGTGCTTACAGCAAGAAGATGCTTTCCTATTTAGGCGTTGATGAAAGCATTCTTCCGCCCCTTAAAAGCCCCTTTGATTTAGCGGGATATGTGACAAAGGAAGCATCGGAAAAAACAGGACTTTTAGAAGGTACACCCGTGTACCTCGGGTGCAACGACTACTATGCGGGGCTTCTTGGAATGGGAATTGTCGAAAGCGATATGCTTTTTGACATAACAGGAACCAGCGAGCATATAGGAATCACCACCGACAAGCTTTCTCTTGACACCAAAATGGTGACGGGGCCTTACTTTGTGTCAAATGTACACTACGGAGTTACGGCATCCGGAGGAACAAGTCTTGATTTCGGAATTGAAAAGTTCGGTTTTGAGGGAATTGATGTGGAAAAATCCCTTTCAAACGATGCGCCGATTTTCCTTCCTTATTTGAAGGGTGAGCGTGCTCCAATATGGGACAGCAATGCCAGGGGAATGTTTTTCGGAATAAGCGATAAAACCACAAAAGAGGATATGGCGTACAGCGTTTTAGAGGGGGTTGCCTTCAGCGCATATCATATTTACGAAAGCCTTGAAGACAACGTTGATGCAAAGTATATCATAACCGCAGGCGGCGCAGGTAAGGACGAGAAGTTCAATAAGATAAAGTCAAGTCTCTGGAATCTTCCTGTTGTAACCTTGGAGGAGACGGACACTTCGGCATACGGTGCGTGTATGATAGCATCTGTTGCATCCGGCATATATAAGGACATTAAAGAGGCGGCAAAGGCAATGTGCCGCATAGAAAAAAGGGTAGAGGCAAAGGAAAATCCCTTACTCAGACAGCGTTTCGAGCTTTATAAAAAGCTTTATGAATCAAATAAACAAAATTTTGAAGAATTCAGGAGGTTAGCAAAATGAGTTGTGTTATTTTCGGAGCCGGCAAAATTGCACGTGGCTTCATCGGACATCTTTTGTACTTAAGCGGAATCGAATTTACATTCGTTGAAAAGTTTGACGGTCTTACAGACCTTATGAACGAGCGCGGACAGTACACAGTAAACATTTTAGGTAATGAAAAGGAAAACTGCGTTGTTAAGGGCGCAAAGGCATTAAAGTTTTCCGAAAAGGAAAAAATTGCCGAGGCAATTGCCAATGCCGATGCGGTATTCAATGCAGTAGGCGGTAAAAACTTAGGCGAAATCGTGCCCTATCTTGCGGCAGGTATTGAGCTTAAGGCTAAAAAGGGCGGCTACATCAACTTCGTAACCTGCGAAAACTGGAAGCAGCCTGCAGACATTTTAAGAAACGGAATTTCCGAAATTATCTCTGACGAAGCAAGAGAATATTTTGAAAACAACGTTGGTATCACAGAAGCGGTTATTATGCGTTCTGCCATCGAATCATCAAAGGAGCTTCTTGAAAAAGATCCCCTGATCGTAAACGTTCAGAACTTCTGGGAGCTTCCTGTTGACGCATCAAGAATCAAGGGCAGCTTACCTGAAATCAAGGGCCTTAAGTTAATTGAATCCTTCACAGGCTTTTTGGAGAGAAAGTTCTACACCTACAATGCGGCAAACGGAACCGTTTCCTTCCTTGGTGCATTAATGGGCTATGAAAAGATTGCAGATGCGGCACACGACGAGAAGATTCTTGAAATCTTAGACGGCGTATATCAGGAAACAGCACGCGCACTTTCCATAAAGCATAACTTCCCCTTAGAGGAACAGCTTGCATATACATTGACATCCAAGAATAAGCTTCAGGACTATACAATCGTTGACTTTATTGAAA
>JAUNRD010000307.1 GCA_030535815.1 Clostridia bacterium | reverse complement strand
ACTTATCCCCAGTGTTTTCTGCTGGATAATGCACGATATTTTCGGACGGGAAACAGGGGCAACGCCTGACGGACGATGTGCGGGATTTCCCCTTGGGGACGGTTCGGGACCGTGTCAGGGAAGAGAAATGAAAGGCCCTACGGCTTCAATATTATCCGCTACAAAGTGGGAACACCAAGAATTTATAGGCGGGGTAGCGGTAAATATGAAGTTTTCAAAATCATCGCTCGGAACAAATTCAAAGGATAATGTCAAAAGCCTTGTAAAAGTATTTTTGCAGAGAGGTGGCTTTGAACTTCAGATTAATGTGGTGGATAAGGAAACCCTTCTGAAAGCTCGGGAAAACCCTGAAGCTTACAGAGACCTTGTTGTGAGGATAGGAGGATACAGCGACTATTTTACAAGGCTTTCAGAATCCATGCAAAATGAAGTTATATTAAGAACGGAGCATAAAATATAAAATGGGGAAAGTATTTAATATTCAGCGTTTCTCGACGAGTGACGGTCCCGGAATAAGAACAACGGTGTTTTTAAAAGGTTGTCCGCTGTCCTGTATATGGTGCCATAACCCCGAATCTCAAAAAGCGGCTTCTGAAATTATGTATGTAGCGGATAAATGCATAGGGTGCAAAGAGTGCGCTTTGGTATGCAAAAATAATGCCCATCTGTTTTCAGGCGGAAGCCATATGTTTATGCGGGGAAAATGCATAGGATGCGGATGCTGTATATCGAGATGCAATGCAGATGCACTTTTGTATACAGGCGAAGAAATGGATGCCGATAAAGTTCTTGATGAAGTTTTTAAGGATATTTTATTCTATCGGAAAACCGGCGGAATGACTCTTTCCGGAGGCGAACCGCTTATGCAGTATGACTTTTCTCTAAAATTGCTTAAAGGAGCCAAAGAAAAAGGCGTACATACAGCAGTTGAAACAAGCGGTTATTATCCGGGAAAGCTTTATGAAATAGCAAAATATACAGACCTCTGGCTTTATGACGTAAAAATCTTTGACGAAAGTGAGCATATAAAGTACACGGGAGTATCAAATAAACTGATAATGGAAAATCTTAAATATCTGAATGCAACGGGATCGGAAATTATTTTAAGATGTCCGATAATTCCCGGTATCAATCTGACAGATGAACATTTTGAAAAGATTGTGGAGCTTTCTGCATCTGTTTCTTCCGTGAAGAAGGTACAATTTATGCCGTATCATCCATTGGGAACAGAAAAAATGAAAAGCCTTGGAAGAGAACAGAAATATGAAAACTGTGAATTTTTAAGCCGTGATGCGATTTTGCCGTATCTTGAAAAAATAAAGGATAAAACCGATAAAATACTTGAAATAATGTAAACGAAGCTAAAAATCCCTGTCCGTGGTAAACGGACAGGGATTTTTTTATGCCATAGTTTCGAGCATTTTAAGCGTAACTTCGTAGTGTGTTGGCTTGTTTTCTGTGTAGAGCAGAAATTCATCTTTCATGTAGTCTCCCATACGGCGCAGCTCGTTTGAAGATGAGCCCGCAATGTGTGGAGTGAGTATGCAGTTATCAAGTGTATAGAGGGGAGAAGTCTTTTCGGGAGGCTCGGGATTTGTTACATCAAGTATTGCTGTGATGTCAGGTCTTTCCGTTAATACCCTGATTAAGTCTTTTTCAGCTACCTGTGCGCCTCTTCCCGTATTTATAAAGGTGGAATTCGGCTTCATTTTTGAAAAAAGATTGTAGTTAAGCATTTCTTTTGTATCGGAATTGTCAGCCAGATGGTTAGATATAACATCGCACCGGGAGAAAATTTCTTCAAGGGTTGTTTTCGTGACATTGAGCTCCTTGACTTTATCATCAGGTAAAAACGGGTCGAAGACGTATATTCGGATATTCACATTTTTTAGCATCTTAATTACTTTTTTGCCTATCATTCCGGCACCGATAATTCCGAGTGCCGATTCATAGTTTCCGGGAAAATCTTTTGCGGAGACTTTGACGTCGTTGTAATCCTTTTCTTTCAACTCACGTGAGAGCCTGTAAAAGCCTTTATTGGCAAGGATGATTTGCGCAGAAGTATATTCTGCAACCGGGATGGCATTTGCCGCCCAGGAGCTGAACACCTTTATGCTGCAGTTAAGAAATGGTCTTGCAAAGCTTTGTACAGAGCCGGCTCCATAAAATATGCACTCCAGGGAAGGAAAGTATTTTTCTATCTGTTCTTTCGTTAATTCGGGCATTCCCCAGGTTGAAAATATATATCGGGTGTCCTTGAATTTATCGGGACTTACCCTTAAATCATTTTCAGTGAAGCAATCGGAAGAAAGACCTGCTTTTTCTTTAAGAATGTTTACTGTTTCTGAAGAAAAAACTTTCTTTACGGCATCAGGGTTATTACATAAGAAAATGCTTTTCATAAAGTAAGCCTCCTGCTTTTTATTTTTTTAAGAGCATCAGCCTCAACCGGTAATGACAAAATGTTGTTATCCGGCATAAATTCAAGCGGGCACAAAATGTTTTCGGGGAAGAATTTTAAGTATTCTGCCCAGGTATCAATTCCGTCGGCGAGAGGAAATTTTTCCTTTTTGAGCCAGTTAAATACGTGTAAAATTCTGGTGTAGGGAGAAATTTCTTTGGCATATTTGATGTTTTCATCAAATGTCTTAAACTGATTCGGTTGCCAGTACATAAGGAAATTCTTTGAATTTACGCTTTTTATAAGCATTTTGGCACCTTCCGGGCAATTGGTGAATGTATTGTTGTGACATTCCATACATAAATATACTTCTTTTTTTTCTGCAATAAGAGCATATTTTTTGCAAAGAGCAATAAGCGATGCACACTCAGTTTCGGTGTAGTCTTCGTAATTTTTGTTGCCGCACCATAGTCTTAAAATATTTGTCCCCAGCATTTTGGCAGCATTAATGTAGCTATATAGTTCGTCTGGCTCGGATTCGCCTATGACAAAATATGTTC
>JAUNRD010000306.1 GCA_030535815.1 Clostridia bacterium | reverse complement strand
GGAGTAAATAACAGAAGAAATGCTCTTAATAAAGAAACACTTTCCATTCCCGTAATAGCTGTAGGCGTGCCTACCGTATCTGATTCTTCTTCCGTATTATACGATTCCGTAAAGGAAATATTATCAGATTTCAATATAGATTCCGAAAGCTCTGAAGGAGAAGAAATAATCTCAGCCTACCTGAAAGAACATTCTGAAAATATGATGGTTACTCCAAAAAATATTGATGCAATAGTCGCGAGATCTTCTGTCATATTATCAAGAGCAATAAACCTTTCCGTTCACAAAAACCTCTCTTACGAAGATATCACAGATTATATTTCATAAAGCATTACCGATATATAAGCTTCAAGAAAAGACAACATAACTGCTGCCGAGAAAAAAAATAAGCTCATAATGAAAAAGCTCTTATTCTTTCTGACTTTATAGTCATAATTTCTTCTGTTAAGAAAACAGCCTATGGACTTATTGATTCCGTATGCAGAGTAAAATACCGACAGAATTGCAAAAAGGAAATTATGCATAAATAATCCGGTCATAACAATAAAGTATCCCTCATAATTTAATGCCGATACCACACTTCCGGATGTATAACCGTAGCTGTAGCATTTTATAAACAGCGACAGCATAGAAGCAGGAATGAAAAATATATTTATTCCGCTCAGCATAAGTATTGCCGTCCAGAAAAATTTAACTGTCAAGGCATTTCTTAATGCAAAAGAAAAATCCCTTGAAAAGAAATCAGTTTCCCTGATCAGGGAATTATCAACACCTTCCCTTGCGGCAAGTGTCCCGATAATTATGCCCATTAATGCAACAAATGTAACAATTCCGATTATAACGGGATCAAACAGAGTGTTTTTCCTATTCATAATATCCATTCCCTTTGTAAAAAAATAAAACCTTTCACATATATTTATGCGAAAGGTTTTTATTTTATTCTTCGATTTTTAACTGGCTGTCGTCTTTTGTGTAACGAAATCCGAAATGCTCGTATGCAAGGCGGGTTACAACCCTGCCACGAGGCGTTCTATTTAAAAATCCAAGCTGCAATAAATAGGGCTCATATACATCCTCTATGGTGTTGGCATCTTCGGAAATTGTTGCAGCCAATGTATCAAGTCCTACGGGACCGCCGTTAAATACATCGATAATGGTTGTAATCATCCGCTTATCTACAGCATCAAGACCGATTTTGTCAATTTCAAGCCTGCCGAGTGCAATATCCGCAATATCCTCTGTTATGTCGCCGTTACCCTTAACCTGGGCAAAGTCACGGACACGCTTTAAGAGTCTGTTTGCAATTCGGGGCGTTCCTCTTGAACGGGAAGCAATTTCCCTTGCCCCGTCCTCGGATATTTTAATTTTCAATATATCAGCCGAGCGCATAACGATTTTCTTAAGCTCTTCAGTGTTATAAAGTTCAAGCTTAAGCTGAACTCCGAAACGGTCACGAAGGGGCGATGTAAGCCTTCCTGCTTTAGTTGTTGCACCGATTAAGGTAAAGCTTGGTAAATCAAGTCTTATGGATCGTGCAGAAGGGCCTTTACCTATGATAATATCAATTGCATAATCCTCCATAGCAGGATAAAGTACCTCTTCAACACTCTTTGAAAGGCGGTGAATTTCGTCAATGAACAATACATCGTGCTCCGAAAGATTTGTGAGAATTGCAGCCAAATCCCCCGGTTTTTCAATGGCTGGGCCGGAGGTTATTCTCATATTAACCCCAAGTTCGTTTGATATAATTCCGGCAAGGGTTGTTTTACCAAGACCGGGAGGGCCATATAAAAGCACGTGGTCCAGTGCTTCCTTTCTCATTCTTGCCGCCTCGATATAAACAGAGAGATTCTCTCTCGCCTTTTCCTGGCCTACATATTCATCCAGACTTCTCGGTCGAAGTCCCGATTCTGTATCCTTGTCAACTTCCGTCAGTTCACTTGTTATTAGTCTTTCTTCAAAATCCATTCATTTCACCTCCGTCAGAATCTTATAAGGGCAACAAGTGCCGCCTTTACCGTTTCCTCAACCGTAGCCTTGTTTCCTGCCTTCTTTATGGCGCTTTGCGCCTCAGATGCAGTATAACCAAGAGCCATAAGAGCACTTACCGCTTCCTTATCAACTGCGGCATTTGCGGGAGCATCCTCTCCGCCAACGATTCCGCTTGTCAGTGTCTCGTCTGAAATCTTATCCTTAAGCTCAAGAATAATTCTCTGCGCCGTCTTTGCACCTATTCCCTGGGCGGTTGCAATTTTTTTACTGTCGGATAAAACAATTGCCGTGCCAAGCTCACCCGATGTAAACGCCGAAAGAAGATTTATTGCCGCCTTGGGTCCCACTCCGCTTACAGTGATCAGCTTATTGAACATAGCAAGGTCTTCCTTATTTATAAAGCCATATAAATCCATAGCATCTTCTCTTACGGCAAAGTATGTATTCAAGAAAGCTTCCTCCCCGACTCTCAACTTTTCAGAGTCTCTTATGGGGATCTGAACCTTAAAGCCGATTCCGCCCACATCAATCGTTACCGAATTTTCGTCTTTTAAAAAAAGAGTTCCGCGAACAAAAGAAATCATAAACAAATCTCCTTATTTATACTTATCTAAAAGTGAGTTAAAGCCATAGGAATGGGCGTGGCACACGGCGATTGCAAGAGCATCCGCCACATCATCAGGCTTTGGCACAGCCCTCAAATTAAGGAAGGACTTTACCATCTGCTGAACCTGGTTTTTATCCGCCCTGCCGTAGCCTGTAATCGCCTGCTTTATCTGAAGGGGCGTGTATGAGAAAATGGGGATGTTTCTATTTGCCGCCGCAAGCAGGATAACCCCTCTTGCCTGACCTACGGAAAAAGCGGTTTTTGCATTGTTGTTAAAGAATAGCTCTTCCATAGATAGCGCATCAGGCTTATAGTAATCCATAAGCTGTCCCACACCTTCGTATACCAGCTTTATTCGCTCCT
>JAUNRD010000305.1 GCA_030535815.1 Clostridia bacterium | reverse complement strand
ATGTATCAGAACCGTGATGACCGACTTTCAGCACATCGCTTTTTATCTTGTCTCCGTAATTATCTATAATGTCATATTCGTTTATTTTTTCCGCATCGCCCATCAGCAGAAAAGAATTGTCCTTGTATGTGATTCTTGTCA
This sequence comes from Clostridia bacterium, assembly GCA_030535815.1. Taxonomy (GTDB): domain Bacteria; phylum Bacillota; class Clostridia; order CAKSNL01; family HGM11501; genus HGM11501. Next base: position 2,827 of record JAUNRD010000305.1, on the reverse strand, counting down.
CGGCGCTTACATGATTAAAATCGTCATATTCTCTGGGAAGCGGGGAAAGAATATCTATACTGCACTCACCATCTTTAATCTTAACGCCCTTTTCGGCAAACTCTGTCACAACCTCCCATTTGATAAGTGCATCAATCATATCTTCATAATATACTGTGGTATGCACTGAATCCGGCATATAAAATGTTCCGATTTCAAAGTTTTCAATAACTCCGGGCATACCGCCGATATGATCCTCGTGGGGATGAGTTGCAACAACATAGTCAAGCTTTTCTATTCCCTTCTCCTTTATAAATTCCACCACAAGATTAGTATCTTCACGGTTCCCCGCATCTATCAGAATATTTTCGCCGTCAGGAAGCAAAATAAGGGTAGAATCCGCCTGCCCCACATCAATCGCATACATATAAAGCTTGCCTTCTTCTCTTTCGGGAAAAGAAGCATTGCCGCCGAAAAATTTTTCCGCCAGAATTAAAATAAGCGCTATTATCAAAATAACAACCGTTTTTTTCTTTTTCATATTCTATTCTTCCTTTTCAAACGATATATAAAAGACAGCATCACTATCATCAATGCAGGATATATTGCGGAGACTAAAAATCCGCTTCGCATATTTCCGCCAGCCATATCGGACACCCATCCTGTTATACCGGGACCCATAATGCACCCCACATCTCCGAAAAACGCAAGTATTGCAAACATCGCCGTTCCTCCGTTTTTTATATGACGCGATGTCAGACTCAGCATTCCGGGCCACGCAATGCCCACAGCCAGCCCGGAAAGGGCACAGCCTGCCAAAGACAATACTGCATTTTCGCAAAGTGCCGCCATAAGGAAAGATACAAGAAGCAAAACGGAGCTTCCCATCATAAAGTTAATAAGCTTTATCTTTTCGTGGAACAGAGAATAAAATACTCGTGAAATTCCCATTAAAAGTGCAAAGACGCAAGGACCAAGAAGGTCCCCTGCGGTTTTGGAAATTCCAAGCCCGCTTTCCGCATATGCCGATGTCCACTGAATAATCGCCTGCTCTGCGGCACCGCCTGCCAGCATGGCAAAGGCAAATATATAAAAGACCTTTATGCTAAGTATTCCTTTTACTGTAAGCCCCTTCTCACCGTCTTTAATCAGCGGAACTATTGGTACAAAGCAAAAAAGGATTCCGTTTACAAAAGGCACCAAAGCCCAGAAAAGAGCAAGAACTTTCCAGTTTGCTATTCCGACCCATATAAAAAACGCCGTTGATAAAAGCACTGTAACAAGCTGTCCCCAGCTGTAAAACGAGTGCAGAAGACTCATAGATGCAGACTTTGACTTTGTGGGCAGAGCTTCAACAATAGGGCTTACAATTACCTCTATCATTCCGCCGCCCATTCCGCAGAGTATCATCGATATTAAAAGTCCCGAAAATGGCGTCGGCATAACCTCGGGTAAAAACGCCAGCAAAGCTATCCCAAGGGTTGCCGATATATGTGCCGCCAGGGCGGTTTTTCTGTATCCAAGCTTATCAACATACCAGCTTGAAAGAACATCCATTGTAAGCTGTGATGTGAAATTAACCACTACCAGAGTGCTTATCTCACTTAAAGTAAGATTATACTCTTCAGAAAAGGTAACGAATAAAAGCGGTGCAAAATTTATTACAATCGCCTGGATAACATAGCCTATATAGCTTGCAAAAAGTGTAAGATTGTATTTTTTCATTGTTTCACCTTTAATACGCCAGCTTCTGCTCCATGTATATTCCTTTTTTGCCGGAAGCAATAAAGCCTATTCCCACAGCGAGGGCGTAATATATTATATTCTCGCTTCCGAAAAGCTCGGTTGCAAGAACCAATGTGGCAACGGGACAGTTGGTTATCCCTGTAAAAAGCACTATCATGCCGACGGATGCGGCAAAGGATAAATCAAGCCCCATTACCATTCCGAAAAGCACGCCGAGAGCCGCCCCTATGTAAAAGGACGGCACTATTTCGCCACCCTTAAAGCCTGCCGAAATGCTTAAGGCGGTAATTATCATTTTTATCAGAAATGCAAAAAGAGTAATTCCCGTCATAAGACCCAGTATAGCTTTATCGTCTCCCGAAAGGAAAAGCTCAATAACATCCATACCTGCGCCGTTATACATCCTTGTTCCGAGAAGCAAGGTAAGTACCAGAATAACCGCACCGAGTACTGCCGCACGGATATATCGGTTTTTAAATAACTTATCGGAATATTTTTCCGTAACATGAATCACATGACAGAAAAGATGTGCAACGAGCCCTGATATAAGGGCTAAAAGTGCACATTTCAGTATGATTTCCATGTCAAAATCCATGCTGTGCACCAAAGGAAATTCCGTTCTTACATTCCCCATGGCAAGGCTTATTGCAAAAGCCGTAAGGGATGAAATCATGCAATAAAATATTCTGTAATAGCGCATATGTCCTACAGTAAGCACCTCAATGGTGAAAATGGCTGCGGTAACGGGAGTCATGAATATTGCGGCAAAAGCCCCGCTCATTCCAAGCACCAGAAGCCTTCCGCGTTCACTTTCCCCTACTTTAAGCATATGTCCTATGCTGCTTCCTATTCCTCCGCCAATCTGAAGTGCCGCGCCTTCTCTTCCCACACTGGCTCCCACAATATGGGATATTATGCTTGCTATGAAAATAAAGGGAGCAAGAAGCAATGAAATTTCCCTTTTTTCACGTATTCCGGAAAAAACCGTGTCCGTTGTAAGTTTTTCCTTTGAAAAGCTGTAGATAAAAGTAATTAATACAGCAGCAGCCGGAAGCAGGAAAATCAGCCAGTCGTTTTTCTCGCGGATGTACGTTACATCAAT
>JAUNRD010000022.1 GCA_030535815.1 Clostridia bacterium | reverse complement strand
GGTAGGGCTATGCCCGAAAATGAAATACCCCCCGTTATACGGGGGGATATTTATTTTACTTAAGATATTCTTTGTTTACTATACTTACGGGAGTTTCACCATTTATAAACCTCATTACGTTGTTGGTAACTTCGGCGTGGAGATCATCAACACCTTCGAAGGAGTTCCACGCAACGTGGGGAGAAAGAACCACATTGTTCATTTTAAGAAGAGGGTTGTCCTCAGCCACCGGCTCCTGCTCTAAAACGTCAAGAGCGGCACCGCCTATTTCACCTTCCTGTAAGGCCTTGATTAATGCCTTTTCATCTACAAGACCGCCTCTGCCGGTGTTTACCAAAACAGCATCCTTTTTCATGAGTTTAAACTCATCATCGCTGAACATATGGAAAGTATCATCATTTAAGGGAGAGTGGAGAGAGATAAAGTCAGAAGAAGCGATAAGCTCAGAAAGCTCCACCTTTTTAACGCCTGCAGTTTTGGCATCTTCTTCTGTAACATAGGGGTCATAAACTAAAATGTCCATTTCAAAAGCAGCACTTCGCTCTGCTACTTTTCGTGCGATTCTGCCAAAGCCCACAAGTCCCAATGTTTTCTTGGTAAGACGGCGCACCTTTCCGGTTGCAAGGGGGCTCCACGCGCCTTCCCTTGTGCATTTGTCGGCTAAGGGGATGTGCTTACAGCAGGCAAGCATAAGAGCCATTGCATATTCCGCAACGTCGTAAACTCCGTAGCAGGGGGAGTTACATACATAAATTCCGGCTTCGCCTGCAGCCTTTAAGTCCACGCTGTCATAGCCTATACCGTAGCGGATAAGCATCTTACACTTATCCATACTGTCTATGATTTCTTTTGTTACTGCGGCATCGTTGAACATAACGACATCCTTGCCCTTAACAAGGGCTTTGAAATCCTCGGTATCCTTAAAATATGTAACGGTGAAAGTGGCACCTGCTTTTTCAAAGGTTTCTTTTTCTAAAGAGTAGTCATTACCCTGACGGTCAAACATAATAATATCCATAAAAATCATCCTTTCAGCTTTATTGTAACATAATATATCCGGGCAGTCATTGAAAAAATTGCCTTAATTTAATAAAAAAACAAAAATATTGTTATTTCAGTTGAACATACCATCTGCGCCCTTCGATGTAAACATATCGCGGAGAGCCTTCCTTATGAGAGTATTTTCCTCGTTTTTCAATCGCGGATCTTTTTTCAGCAGAGAATCCGCCGCCTTATTTGCCGTGTTCAATATGTCGGAATCGTTTGAAATATCGCCGATTTTCATTTCGGGAAGTCCGTGCTGACGGGTGCCGAAAATTTCACCGGGGCCTCTTAGCTCCAAGTCCTTCTCGGCAATTTTGAAACCGTCGGTGGTCATTGCCATTATGTCCATACGTTCCTTTGTTTCCTTGCTGTCACTTCCGGTAAAAAGTACGCAATAGCTCTGATCACTACCTCTTCCGACACGTCCCCTCAGCTGATGGAGCTGAGCAAGGCCGAAGCGTTCGGCATTTTCTACCACCATAAGTGTGGCATTCGGAACGTTTACACCGACTTCGATTACAGTTGTGGAAACCAGAATCTTGATGTCGCCCGCAAGGAATGAGGACATAATTTCGTCCTTTTCCGAATTTTTCATTTTACCGTGGATGAAGCCTACACTGATTTCGGGAAATACCTCATTTTTAAGTCTTTCCGCAAACTCCACAACGGATTTTAATTCCATAGTGTCGCTTTCCTCAACCATAGGGCAGACGATATATGCCTGATTTCCTGCATTTATGTTTTTTTCAATAAAGGCGTAAATGCGCTTTCTCATATCTTCGCCCACAACGTAGGTTTTTATCTGCTGACGTCCGGGCGGAAGCTCATCAATGACGGAAATATCAAGGTCGCTGTATAATATGAGGGCGAGTGTTCTCGGTATTGGTGTTGCGGTCATAACCAGAATGTGGGGGGATGCCCCGCTTTTTTCCGCCAGCGCTGCTCTTTGCTTAACGCCGAAGCGGTGCTGTTCGTCGGTTATTACAAGTGCCAGATCAGAAAAAGCCACATCCTCGGAGAAAAGCGCGTGAGTGCCCACAGCAATTTTAATTTCTCCGTTTTCAAGCTTTTCGATTATTTCCCGTCTCTCCTTTGCCTTTGTGCTTCCGGTAAGAAGACAGATTGGAACACCGGGAAGCATAGCTTTAAGTGAATAAAAATGCTGACGGGCAAGGATTTCCGTGGGGGCCATCATGGCGCCCTGATGACCGTTTTTATAAGCAAGATATAAGGCGGCGGCACCGACAGCGGTTTTACCGCTTCCCACATCTCCCTGGACAAGGCGATTCATAGGAGTCTGTCTCATTAAATCGTCACAGATTTCTCTGACAACTCTTTTCTGCGCTCCCGTAAATTCATAGGGCAGGTTTTTAAGGAATGGCGAAACGTCCGTATCGGGGAAGGCAATTCCGGTAAGGGAATTTCTTCTGCCTGAAAGAAGACGCATTCCTAAATTGAGAAGGAAAAACTCCTCAAACACAAGCCTTCTGCGTGCAACGGAAAAGGCATGGGCACTTTCGGGGAAGTGTATGTTAGAAAGAGCATACTTTATTTCGCAGAGGGAATTTTCCTCCCTTATATGAGGGGGCAGTGTTTCTGTGATTTCCGGGAGTGCGGCATCCAAGCACTGCTTTGCAACGCCCTGCATAACCTTCTGCGAAAGCCCTGCGGTTAAGTTATAAACCGGTACAATTCTGCCTGTGGCAAGGTTTTTATCTTCGGTTTCATAAACGGGGGTTATAATTTCCTTTTTACCGTAGGAGACCTTTATCTGACCGAAAAAGGTGTAGGTTTTTCCAACGGTAAAGTTTTTCATTATATATTTATTGTTATACCAGACGGCGTTGATAAAGCCGGAGTCATCCCTCAAAATAAGGGTGTAAACCGCAAAGTTTTTCCTGATACGGCGAACCTCCGGAGCTGAAAAAACGGTGGCTCTTATGCAGACTGATTCGCCGTTTGCAACTTCGGCAATTTTTCTTATTTCGCTTCTGTCTTCATTTCTGAAGGGAAAGTGATAAAGCATATCGTGAACGGTAAAAATTCCAAGCTTTTCTAATTTTTTTGCCGTTGTCTGACCAACACCCTTAAGGGTGGTTATCTTTTCAGAAAGCATAATGCCCTCCTTTCAAAATATGTTGATTTAAAAAATGCAGGGGCGATGCCTTCATCGACCTGATGGCTGATGAGGGCATCAGCCCCTACAATAATATTTGATTTTATTCTGCGGAGAGAATGTAGGAATATACAGGTTGCTCTCCGTTATATAAGGATACGTCGCAGTCGGGATACTTCATTTCAAGGTATTCAACAAGGCTTTCTGCTTCCTCTTCGGGAAGACTGTCACCATAGATTACGGTGATAAGCTCAGTGTCATCAGTAACCATTTTTGAAAGTATATCCTTGGCGGTTTCCGTTGCATCACTGCCCACGGAAACGATGTCCTTTTCAACCATTCCGAGTATATCTCCGTCGTGGATTTCTGTGTCGCCCAGAACAGTATCTCTCACGGCGTGGGTGATAAGACCGGTGGTTACGTTTTTGGCAGCAGATGTCATTGCCGAAGCATTTTCCTCCGCCTCACCCTCGGGATTAAAGGAAACCATGGCGCTTATGCCCTGGGGGATAGACTTTGTGGGAACGACAAGTACATTCTTATCGGAAATTCCTGCAGCCTGCTCTGCCGCCATAATAATGTTTTTATTGTTGGGAAGAACATAGATGTTCTCCGCATCAATGGTTTCGATGGCGGATAAAATGTCATCGGTACTGGGATTCATTGTCTGGCCACCGGAAATCACATATGCGCCTAAATCACGGAAAAGACCTTCGACACCCGCACCTGCGGCAACGGAAAGAACGGCATTTTTTGCTGCCGATGCTCCGTTTGAAGGCGCGTGTACGGGGTTTTCTGGCATTGCTTCGGCTGTTTCTGAAACTTCTTCTGCAGTTGTTTCGGTTGAAAGACCGGCTTCCGGTTTTGAACCTTCTAAAATTTCGCTGTGCTGCTTTCTCATATTTTCAATTTTTACGGTTGCAAGCTCGCCTAATTTTACGGCATATTCCAGCACAAAACCGGGATTGTTGGTGTGGATGTGAACCTTTATGATGTCATCATCGTCAATCACAACCATAGAGTCACCGATTTTTTCAATGGCGTTTTTCATTTTTTCTGCACTTACATTGGTAGAGGATTTTTCAACGATAAATTCTGTGCAGTATGCAAATTTAATATCCTCGGTTTTTATAGTTGCCTGAGCGGAAGTGGGTGCTGCGGCTTCTTCCGTTTCTGCGGATTCGATTATCTCACCTTTGGTAAGGTAATGAAGCATACCTTCTAAAATAACCATAAGTCCCTTACCGCCGGCATCTACAACGCCTGCCTGACGGAGAGCGGGAAGCATATCAGTGGTTTTATCAAGCATCTTATTGCCTTTTTCAACAACATAGGTGAAGAAGGGAATAAAATCGCCCTTTTCTTCTGCGGAAAGTGCCGCGTCGGCACAGGCACGGATAACCGTAAGAATTGTACCTTCAGTAGGCTTCATAACAGCGCGGTAAGCACTGTCACAGCCTTCCTTTAAGCAAAGTGCAAACTCAGAAGGAGTTATTTCAGCCTTGCCTTTTGATGCTGTTGCTATACCTCTCATAATCTGGGAAAGGATAACGCCTGAGTTTCCTCTCGCACCGCGAAGGGTATAAGAAGACGCACTCTGCGCCAATTTATCAAAGCTTGCTGCATCGTAGGGAATATTTACTGCGGCATTTTTGAAAGTCAATGACATATTCGTACCGGTATCACCGTCGGGAACGGGAAATACGTTTAATGCATCAACAACCGCCTTGTTGTTAATTAAATTATTTGCACCGGATTTTATCATTAAGGCAAAAACCGAGGCAGTTAGTTTTTCCATCACTTGGTTTTCCTCCTTAGTTACTTGACCTGATTGACTCGACGTGGATTATAACTTCCTTTACATTAAAGCCGGTCATCTCGGTAACCTGATAACGGACATTGTGAATTATGCTTTCGCAAATTGCAGATATATTAAGTCCATACTGTGTAATTATATGAAGATGTATTGTAAGAGTGTTATCTTCAGCAATAAAAACCTTTACGCCTTTAGATGCGCCTTCTCCCTTCAAAAGGCTTACCATACCTTCTGCGGTGGAGCGGTGAGCCATTCCCACAACGCCGTAGCTTCCGGAAGCTACCGTTGCGGCAATACGGGAAATGACTGCTTCATCGAGTATTATATCGCCCAAAGCGTTTTCTGTTTTACCTATCATGAGGCACCTCCTGAAATGTATAAAATATTAATTCTATCATATTATACTATAAATTTTTCATTTTGTAAAGAGAATATATTTGACCTTTTTCTCATTTTATGATATACTGTTATTAAAGATAAAATTCTTTAAAGGAGGGCATTTTATGAAAAATAGGATAATAACCATCAGCAGACAGATAGGAAGCGGAGGAAAATCAGCAGGAAAAGAACTTGCATCCCTTCTCTCGGTGCCCTTTTATGACCGTGCAATTGTTGACCTTGCGGCAAAGGAAAGCGGAATGGATGCTGAGTTTATCGAAAGCGGAGAGCAGATGATTACATCAAGTATGCTCTTTAACGTGGCAACTATGGGCTACGGAGGATATTTCACGGATGCGGGAAATACCTTAACCGATAAAATTTATATGGCAGAAAGCAAGGTAATCCGTGCCATCGCGGAGAAAGGGCCTTGTGTAATTGTTGGTCGCTGTGCTGACTATATTTTAAGAGAATACGATTGCTTTAACGTATTTATGTATGCACAGAATCCCGTAAGAGTGGAACGTATTATGGAAGAGAGAGGCGTGACACAGAAGGAAGCGGAAAAAATCATAAAGATAAGTGATAAGAGAAGAAGCCGCCACTATGAGCATTATACAGGCAGAAGTTGGGGTAAGGCTACAAACTACCACCTTTGCATTGACGGCGGAGAAACAGGCTATAAATTGGCGGCTGAAGTCATTATGAAGGCGGCAGGCTTAAAGTAAGGATTGACTTATCTGAAGTTTTGTGATAGACTTAAATAAATTAAATATTATGCAGAGATTTGGAGATGCACTTTGGAAGAGGGCTTACGCCTTCTTCTTAAGTGTGTCTTTTTTATGTAAAGAAAGGAAATGATAAAATGTACGATGTGGCGATAATTGGTGCCGGAGTTATCGGCGCTCTCACGGCAAGAGAGCTTTCCCGCTACAACTTAAAATGCGTTGTCCTTGAGAAGGAAAACGACGTTGCTATGGGAACAAGTAAGGCAAACAGTGCCATTGTTCACGCGGGCTTTGACGCAAAGGAAGGATCTAAAAAGGCTTACTTTAACGTAAAGGGCTCAGAAATGATGGAAAAGGTGGCATCGGAGCTTGGCGTTAAATATATAAGGAACGGCTCTTTAGTTTTAGCTTTTGACGATGAGGATATGAAAACTGTAGAAGAGCTTTACGAGCGCGGAGTTAAAAACGGTGTTAAGGGTCTTTTTATCTTAAACCGTGAAGAGCTTATTAAGGTTGAACCCAATATAGGCGATGATGCTGTTGGTGCGCTTCACGCTACAACAGGTGCAATCATCTGCCCCTATGGTCTTGCCATTGCCGCAATGGGTAACGCAATGGATAACGGCTGTGAGCTTAAGACTAATTTTAACGTTAAAAACATCGAAAAGGGCGAAGGAAAGTACATAATCGCATCCGATAATGAAACCGTTGAGGCATCTTTCGTTGTAAATGCCGCAGGTTTATTTGCAGATGAGCTTAATAAGAATTTAGAAGCTTCTCACTTTTCCACTCACCCCAGAAAGGGCGAATATTTTGTAATGGATAAGGCGCAGGGCTCCCTTGTTAAAAGCACCGTTTTCGTAACACCCTCTGCCAAGGGTAAGGGCATCCTTGTTTCTCCCACAGTTGACGGAAATCTGCTCTTAGGTCCCACCGCCGATGATATTGAGGATAAAACAGATATTGAAACCACCGACGAGGGTGCAGCAAAAATCAGAAGTCAGGCTATGCGAAGCGTAAAGGGCATTGATATGAGGAAGGTAATTACTTCTTTCGCAGGTCTTCGTGCAGTAGGAAACACCGGCGATTTTGAAATTACGGCAAAGGATAACTATGTTGCCGCAATGGGGATTGAATCACCCGGCCTTTCTGCATCCCCTGCAATTGCGGAGCATATCGCTGAGCTTTTATTTGGTATGGGGCTTAAAAAGGAAGAAAATAAGGACTTTAATCCCGTAAGACGTCCAATGGACTTCTTCAAAGCACTTTCCAAAGATGAAAAGAACGCCCTTATAAAGGAGCGTCCTTCCTACGGAAGAATCGTTTGTCGTTGTGAGGAAATTACAGAAGGCGAAATAATAGATGCACTTACTCTTAACCCCAAGGCAAAGGATTTAGATGGCGTAAAGAGAAGAACAAGAAGCGGAATGGGTCGCTGTCAGGGCGGCTTCTGTTCACCTTCCGTAACAGAGCTTATCGCGAAAATTTCCGGAGTTGCTTATGAGGATGTCACAAAGACAGGCGAAGGCTCCGGCATAAACTTTGAAAGAACGAAGGGCGGTGTAAAAAATGCTTAAAAAGGATGTTGTTGTAATCGGCGGCGGTCCTGCAGGTATGGCGGCGGCAGTAGCGGCATATGACGCAGGATGTAAGGATGTTCTTATTTTAGAGCGTGAAAATGCCCTTGGCGGAATACTTAAGCAGTGCATTCATAACGGCTTCGGTCTTCATAATTTCGGTGAGGAATTAACGGGCCCCGAATATGCAAAGCGCTATAAGGATGAAGTTGAAAAGAGAAACATTCCCTATATGACAGATACCACCGTCCTTTCCATAGATGAAAACAAAAATATAGTTGCCTTAAATTCAGAAAAGGGCGTTGTTGAAATTGAGGCAAAGAGCATAATCCTCTGTATGGGTTGCCGTGAAAGGCCCCGTGGTGCTCTCTCCATTTCGGGAACAAGACCTGCAGGCGTGTTCACCGCAGGTGCGGCACAGAAATTTGTTAATATAAAGGGTTATCTCCCCGGCCGTGAGGTTGTAATTTTAGGCAGTGGCGATATCGGGCTTATTATGGCAAGAAGAATGACCTTAGAGGGTGCTCACGTTAAGGCGGTTTGCGAGCTTATGCCATACTCCGGCGGTCTTGCAAGAAATATCGAGCAGTGCTTAAATGACTTTAACATTCCCTTAAAGCTTTCTCATACCGTAGTTAAGGTACACGGCGAAAAGAGAGTTACGGGCGTAACAATCGCAAGGGTTGATGAAAAGAGATGCCCCATCAAGGAAACAGAGGAATTTATCCCCTGCGATACCCTTCTTTTATCCGTTGGTCTTATTCCCGAAAACGAGCTTACGACCTCTGCAGGCATTGCTCTTGACCCCATAACAAACGGAGCCTTTGTTGACCAGAACAGAGAAACAGGTACCGACGGCGTTTTTGCCGCAGGTAACGTGCTTCACGTTCACGACCTTGCTGACTTTGCTTCAAAAGAGGCTGAAACAGCAGGTTGCGCGGCGGCAGAATATGTAAAGTCCGGTCTTGAGAAAACAAGAGATATAAAAATTAAAACCGACGGAAAGGTACGCTATACCGTCCCCCAGAGAATAACTGCGGACACAGACGTTAAGATGTATTTCAGAGTTTCCGACGTGTTTAAGAATGTCACCTTTACGGTGAAGGACGGCGAGGAAGTAATCTTCTCCAAAAAGGCAATCGGTGCCGCACCCGGCGAAATGGAAGAGATAACACTTAAAAAGGAAACCGTTGAAAAAATCAAATCCGGTGAAATCACCGTTGGTCTGGAGGCTAAATAATGAAAAGAGATTTTACCTGTATAGTATGCCCCAAGGGCTGTCAGATTCACGCCGAGTTTGAGGGCAGTGAAATTATAAATATCGAAGGTCACACCTGCAAGCGCGGTGTTGCTTATGTAACAGACGAGCTTACCTGCCCTAAAAGAACACTTACCACAACTGTTGCAACCAATAGCGACATAATGGTGCCCGTAAGAACAAATGCGGCAGTGCCCAAGGAGCTTTTATTCGACTGTATGAAGGAAATTAATAAAATAGTTCTTGACAAATCGGTAAAAACGGGCGATATTATAATAAAGGATATTTTAGGCACCGGAGCAGATGTAATTGCAACCGGCGATGCCGAGCTTTAATTTTACTTGAAAGAGGGCGTTGGATATGGATTTTTCCGATAATCCCGTAATTGCGGCGGTAAGGGATGAAAAAGGTTTTGAAAAAGCATTAAAAAGTGCGATTTCACACATCTTTTTATTAAATTCCGACCTTCTGACGCTTAAAGAAACAATAAAAAAAGCCCACGAGGCGAAAAAAACAATTTTCGTCCACGTGGATTTTACCGAAGGCCTCGGAAAAGACAAGGTGGGAATGGAGGCTCTGGCAAGATTCAAAGCCGACGGAGTAATTACCACACGAAGCGGAATTGTAAAGTCTGCCAAGGAAGCAGGGCTTTTAACCGTTCAGCGATTTTTCATTGTGGATTCCCACTCCTTTGATACGGCTGTCGAATCCGTCAAAACGGCACGCCCCGATATGATTGAGGTTATGCCCGCCCTTGTCACAAGGGAAATTAAACGCCTTAAGGAAACGATAAAAATCCCCGTTATCGCAGGCGGTCTTATCGAGGAAAAGGCAGAAATTTATTCTGCTTTATCAGCGGGTGCTTCTGCGGTATCCACAGGAAAGAGTGAGCTTTGGGAATAAAATTCAAAAACACACCTGATGGGTGTGTTTTTTCGTCTGTACAAACTGATTTTTTTATGCTATACTTGTTATGAGGTGATTTTATGGCAATGAGTAAGGATATGACAACGTCTCAGAAAATTGAATACATAAAGGACTATTATAAGTGGCACATAATAATTGCTCTTTTAATTGTTATTGCCATCGTTTGTACGGTAGTTCATTTTGCAACGAAAGAGGAATATGACATAAGGCTTTTCTATGTGGGGGAAGCTTACATTGGAAGTGACTATGCCGATTTAATATATTCGCTTTCCGACCTTTGCGACGATGTTACAGGCGACGGTGAGGTTAAGCTTTTGTTTGACCAGTTTTGCTACGGCGGGCTTAATGATCCTCAGTATATTAACACAATGACGGCAACCTTGGAAAAAATGCTTGCAAAGGAAGAGGATGTCTGCCTTGTTTTAGCGGATAAAAGCCTTGCAAGTATGATTCTTGCTATGTCGGGGAAGTATGTGATGCAGTCCGATTTGTGGGCTGCTGAAATTGATGCGGATAAGCATCTTGTAGTGTCGGGATTTCCGGGTGCGGTAAGCTTAAAGGACAGCGCTTACCTCGAAATAAAGGGTTTTACTGCGGATGATTTATATCTTATATTACTGGAAGAAGAGTATAAAGATGCATCTGTTTTTGAAAATGCAAGGAAAGTGGCTCTTGAACTTATAAAGGAGGCGGAGTGATGAAGAAAATATTTGTTTTGTTTTTGGCGGTGCTTATGGCTTTTACACTCATCGCCTGCAGTGAAAACAAATCCATCGGAATAATCGGCGGGGCAGACGGCCCCACGGCAATTTTTGTATCAACCGGTACTAATGAGGCGGATATAATGGTTTCTTCTGCAATTCTTGCTTATAATTCCGGTCACTACCTTGAGGGTGAATGTGTGGCGGAAGGACACCTTATACTTACGGATAAAACCGAAAACGGAAAGAGAGTGGTTTCCCTTTTTGCAAGCTACGGCGAATACGGCTTTGAAAACGGCAACTTTGTAAAGGTGTCGGGCTCGGGTGCAATTCCCTGCCGTATAACATTTGACGAAGAGGGTAAAGTAGAAGAGTATTTAATGCCGGAAGATGGGGCAGGATATACTGAGTCTGTAAGAAAAATGTTTGACGATGAAACTTATGCCATCTACGAGGGCAGAAGCAAAAGCGGCGATGCTTATACTCTCTGCTCAGCAGGGGAGCGTCTTTATGCAAAAAGATATCTTGAAGGGATAGGACGCAAAGCCGAAATCGGAGAATACGGAGACTTTTCCCATGAGCTTCTGACAGACCTTGGCGTTTCCGTTGAGGTTTCAAACGCCATGCTTTCCCGAAAGGATGAGTTTTCGGGATATTTTCCTTATTTTGTCGGCACAGCCGAGCATATAATTGACGGAGTGCGCTACGTTTTTGAAACAGGATACGATGAGGAAAAGGCGGAAATTTCATACATTCAGTATGAATACGGAAAAGATACGCCTGTAAAAGGAATGATTTATGATTCGGTTACCGGCGAATTAAAAGAAGAGTTCTGATATATAACCCTCCCTGACGGGAGGGTTTTGTTGTAATTTACTGTTGAAAAACGCCGATAGCTGTGCTATAATTAACTCTGTTGTCCGAAAGGCATAAGAAAGGACGGTTTAAATGAAAAAATCACAGCTTAAAGGAAATATATGTCTGCTTATTGCGGCACTTTTATGGGGAACAACCTTCGTTGCGCAAAGCGAAGGAACAGACCTTGTTGATCCCTTTACCTATCTTGCATCCCGTTCATATATAGGATGCATCGTGCTTATCCCCGTAATTATGTTTATGGATGCATTAAAGAAAAGAAACGGTACATACAAAAAGGCGGATAAGGCGGAGAAGAAAACACTCATAAAGGGCGGCGTTTTGTGCGGTATCGTGCTCTGTGCGGCATCGGGCTTTCAGCAGTTTGGTATGTGGCTTGATGCATCGGCGGGTGATGCGGGCTTTATAACAGCGCTGTACATACTTATTGTTCCTGTTGCAGGATTGTTTTTCGGAAAGAAAGTCGGCATAAAGGTATGGATCGGCGTTATAATTGCCCTTTTAGGGCTTTACCTTTTAACAGAAAAATTTTCCTTTAATGCGGGAACCTTTATGGTTTTGATATGCGCCTTTGTTTTTGCGGTACACATTATGGTAATTGACTATTTTTCGCCCAAGGTTGACGGTGTGAGGCTTTCCTGTATTCAGTTTTTCGTTACGGCAATTCTTGCAACGGTTCTTATGTTTATTTTTGAAAAGCCATCTCTTAATGCAATAATTGATGCGGCAATTCCGATACTCTATGCAGGTGTTATGTCATCAGGCATTGCCTACACCCTGCAGATTGTGGGACAGAAATACACCGATCCCACCGTTGCATCTATGATTATGAGCTTGGAATCTGTATTTGCACTTCTTTCGGGAATGATGCTTCAGCCTGACGAGAATCCTGCCAAGCTTATAAAGCTTCTTGGCTGTGCGGCAATTTTCGTAGCTATAATAATTGCCCAGCTTCCCGATAAGAAAAAAGGAGAAAATGTATGATAGATTTGATTTTATGGGATATCGACGGAACATTGATGGATTTTAAGGCATCGGAAAAAAAGGCAATTAAGGCTGCCTTTGCTGATTTTGGCATAGATATAACCGATGATGAAATTTCCCTTTATTCCGAAATAAACGACAAGTGCTGGAAAATGTACGAAAAGGGAGAAATAGAGCGCAAGGATGTTTTTACACGCCGTTTTTACGAGCTTTTCAAGATAACAAACTTTTCCTGCGATGTTGAAAAGCTTAACGAAACATATCTTACCTATCTTGGGGAAAAGTATGTGCTTCAGGATAATTCACTCCAAGTTGTTACTTCTCTTAAGGGAAAATATCGTCAGTATATTGTAACCAACGGTCACGTTAAGCCTCAGACCATGAAAATTACAGATTCGGGACTTGGCGATGTGGTGGACGGAGTTTTTATTTCAGATGCTGTGGGATGCCCCAAGCCGGAAAAGGAATATTTTGACTATTGCTTTAAGAAAATCGGAAATGTTGATTTGGAAAAAACCATAATCATCGGCGATTCACTTTCAAGCGATATGCGTGGAGGAAACAATGCGGGAATTATTTGTTGCTGGTACAATCCCGGCGGCATAGAAAACAAAACCGATATAAAAATTGACTATGAGATAAAGTCCCTTTCAGGAGTTTATGATGTACTGGAGAAAATAAAATGATACGTAAAGCGAAAGAGTGCGATATACAAAAAATAGTTTCAATATATGAAGAAATCCTGTCTCTTGAAGAAGCGGGAAAGGTTACAACCGGCTGGATAAGGGGAATTTATCCCGTGGAAAAAACGGCGCTTTCGGCACTTTCGGAAGGAACACTTTATGTTCTGGAGGAAGAAGGCAAGGTTTTAGCCTCTGCCATAATAAACCAAAAGGCGGCAGACGGATATGATAAGGCGGCCTGGGAATTTGATGCAAAAAGCGATGAAATTTTAGTAATTC
>JAUNRD010000021.1 GCA_030535815.1 Clostridia bacterium | reverse complement strand
ACCTCCTTAAATCCGAAATAATCTCCTTTAACAATGCCTTTGATAAGCGTTTCATTTACGGTAAAGTTTCCGCTTTTGAAAGCTATGTCTGACGGTTTAAGTACCGTTTCCCCATTATCTGCCATAACAGAGAAAAGAGAAAACGACATAATTAAAACAAGTAGTAAACATGTGATTCTTTTCATAGTTATACCTCCTACTGAAAATTGTAGCTCTGTTTAGGTTTTAACCCTCACTTATCTATGTGATTAATCTTCCCTTCGCAGGGTATGTACTCTGTAATATAGCTTCCGTGGTCAGTATAGAAAACTTCTTTTTCTTCACCAAAGAAATCATAATCATCAATCACTTCGCCTATAGTTACCTTTTTCCCGCTTTCAAGTATGGTCGGCTCAAAGCCTTTAACCACATAGCAGATTCCGCCATCCTTTATCCATTCTTCAATATCCGAAAGTGTATCCTTTGTAATTATTGTGTTTTTTGCCAGAAGCAATTTTTTTACAGTTTTAAGGTAGCCGTCCTTTATCATAAAGCTGTCTGCAATTTCATAGTCGCATCTTTTTCTGAAAAAGCCCATCTCATCGTAAAATTCTCTGATATTAAGCAATTTGCATTGTTCTGCTTCTATAGGATAGAAAACAGCTAAATCGCAAGTAAAGGGCTTTTCGATATCCATCTTCTTAAACTGGTTGTAAATTTCTTCTGCACGTATTATGTTTCCGGGGTCATTGTGTAAAAGAGTTGCATTGTTGGAAATCGTTTCATAAATCGCATCAAAAGCAGTTTCCTTATTAAGAATCAAAGCTGCCTCGATTCCGAACTTTGCTCCATAAAACTTCGCAGCTGTAGAAACTCTTCTTGTAAGTATGTGATTTTTTGCAAAGTTTCCTCTGAATATAAGTCCCGTCCATCTTGCATACATATCATATTTTGCCGCAATTTTAGCCGCGCAGCTTTTTATTGTCTGTGCCTCAAGATGTTCATCGGGATGTCCTATCGGAAGACCTATTCTGATAGTCGGGAAATGCTTTCTTATGATTGCACAAACCTTTTCGGCAAAGTTTAGAAGGCAACCAACATACCATCTTGAAAAGTCCAGTTTCATGATAACGTTTCCTTCTATTGTCATCAGTTCGTCATCAAAGGACTTAACGTCAGTTTCCCAGGCCTCGTTTAATTTTTCCACTGTGCCGTATTTCTTTTCAAGATAATTTTTGTAATCAGCTCTTGCAAGATCATCTCCGCACCATAAGCATCCGTGATTTTCCATTGTCATAAAATGATAATGCTTAGTCTCGTCAACCGTGCAAATCTCTCCGAAATCTCCATAGATTCCCGCATAGATAAAATCAATATCATCTCCAAGTTCTTTTTTGAGCATTCCGTAAAGTCTGTCATAAGCCTTCAGCGTCTTTTCATCCCAAAGACTCATCAGTGTGTTTTGAGTTCCGTGAACAGCACATTTTAACATAGTAACATCAGTAACCCATGAAGGAGGATATTGAAACCAGGGGAAAATTCCTACGCCAATGCCGTTCTCTTTAAGTATTTTTATATCGTTTTTAACTCTTGAAAGGTCTAAAACTCCTTTTTCCCTCTCTATTTCTGCCCATACACAGCGAAGCTCGATTATTTCTATACCGTAATTTTTAAGACTGGGAAGACATTCATCGGTAAGTGTTCTTGTCAACATATTTTCATAGCATTTTTTTCCTACAGGTAGATCCAGTCTCATAGATTCGAGGGGAATACATCTCGAATGATAATACATCTTTTTATCCATTATAATTCTCCTTTTCAATAAGTTATAAGCCACTACTTATTGAGCGTTTGCATAAGGCTCAACTTTATCGGTTTTAGGTATCGTATCTAAAGAGGAAACGTCGTCAAAGAATAAAGTTTTTTCTATGGACACAATATACCATCTATATGGTAGCACAATCCTAAAAATTCCGATATAAAAAACATAACAAAAAATATAACAAAAATGATATTTTAAATTTTTTTGTAGATTTTTCACAATCTTTATGTTATTATAATTACAATCATTTTAATTTCTATCGGTGGTGATATTAATGTTTACAGATGAGAACCTCAAATATAAGAACGGAGAGGTCCTTCCTATCCATTGTCTTATCGACGGCCAAGATGCGCACTCAAATAAAGCAGGCTATGGACCCAAGTTGAAGGGCGAATTGCATTACCATGATTATATAGAATACATTTATGTTTTGGATGGTAAATTCAAGGTAATTATCAATGATGAAAAATTCAACTTGGAAAAAGATGATTTTTTAATAATATACTCAGGCGAGCCCCATGGTTTTTATCGTAATGACGAAAACAGCTACAGATATATGGTATTAAAGTTTCTTCCCGATCTTCTGTACACAAAACCTTATACAACCAATACGTTTAACCACTACATCAACATAAGAGATAAAAAGAGCTTAAGGATAATAAAAAGTAACCCTGAATTAAAAGAACATATGACTAAGGCGATTATGAATTTTGAATCCGAAGAATATGGCTCTGATTTTTTCCTGCGGTCAAATTTATTTTCAGTTTGTGCCGTTGTTCTTTCCCATATGGACAAAAACAATAAGGAGTTATCAAAAAGTAATGCTATAACGAGCGTTCAGATGCCTGTATTCAAGCTTATCCACGAACTCGAATGCTCCATTGCTTCTATGAGCACAAAAGATGCCGCAATTTTTTGCGGTTTCAGCCCCGGACATTTCAGCAGAATTTTTAAATCGGCAACAGGAATGACCTTCCATGAATATACAAGAAAACTTAAAATCGAAGATGCTCAAAGGCTTTTGTCCTGCACCGATGACAGCATTACGAATATCGCATATTCTTTGGGCTATTGTTCATCAAGCTTCTTTACAAAAGAATTTAAGGCAGAAAAAGGCATAACGCCTATGCAGTACAGAAAAAACCTAACCAAGATTTAATTACAAGGAGAAAAAAGTTCTTGACAATGAACATAGGTTGTTATATAATAGCTTTCGCTATCAAGTTAGATTATAATTAATTGAATCATATGAGCCGATAGTATCATTACGCGCTCCTTAGTTGCATCCTATCAGGATGAAATGTTTATTAAAAAAATAATAAATAAAAGGAGTAGATTTTCTATGGATAAATTAATATTCATAAACAACACCGGCACAGATTATAGTCTTTATTACGATAAGCGCAACAAACGAGTTTGGTATTTAGATTTAGACGGCAAGGACACAGAAGGCAAGCGTCATCGTTTTGCTAACTTCTACGAATTCCCCTATAGAGAATCTGTAAAAAAACTCGTGCGACGAGAATTTCATAACAGTTTGACTGATGCACAGAAAAGCCTCATTCCTAACTATGACAACAAACCCACAGGATGGAGAGACATTGCTGATGCAGGTCTTGATGCTCAATACAGAGAAATTGAAGATGAGATTTTAGACAAACTGTTAGATGTATGGGCTAAGAAGAACCATCTTTCATTAGATTGGGAAAACCTTACCATAAATTAAACAAGGATTAATCTTTATCGTCCTAACTGATAGCAGAACAGCAGAAGGCTTGACCTTCTGCTGTTTTTTCTTTATTCTTGAAAATTAGCTTGTACAATGAATATAGTAAGGTTATCCTCACCACAAGCTTTGCGGAATGTGACATAGGCTTGATATCGTCGGTAAAATAGGTTTTTTCCGCAAAATATCCCTGTTTATGGATATCCTCGGTAAGACAAACAAATACCCCTCTTAGCCAGTAAAGGTTGGCCAAGAGGGGTATTTCTGTAATTTTGCGCTGGACGCGCTAATGAATGGTGGAGGCGACGGGAGTCGAACCCGTGTCCGAAAATCTATCCGCACAGGCATCTCCGGGTGCAGCTTATGGTTAAGATTCCCCCGCGCTTAAGTCCACAAGCAAACTTAAGCGGTCGGTAGCTTCATTAGTCATGCCGTGCTCAAAGCTTTGCACGGTCACGTTCACCGCTAATCGACGCCCGAGCCGGAGTCGCGGTTATCCCCGGGCGGACGGCTGCACGTTAGGCAGCGATTGCTAAATTTCTGTTAGCGTTTATATTTAGAATTGAGTTTTTTAAGTGGTACTCGCCACTACCCGCTTCCCATGGTTCAAAATCCCCGTCGAAACCGGAACGCCCCCAACTGAACAAATTGCAACAAAGCAATTTGTGAATGGAAAATGCAAAAACGACGCTGGCGCAAAAAAGCGAACAGCTTTTTTAGGCTTTTGCATTACATATAAGAAAATACGAACAGTATTTTCTGAAATAAATTGCAATAAAGCAATTTATGAACGAAAAATGCAAAAACGGCGCTTACCGATGTTTTCTCGCTATCATATTCTACCACGGTTTTATTACACAGCCGTTTCCTATATGTTAAATTATCAATAATCTTTTCCGCGCATCTGACGCTCTATATCGCGGTTTGCCTGCTTTTTAGCCATATCATCGCGCTTATCATAAAGTTTTTTACCCTTACAAAGCGCTATTTCAATTTTAACCCTTCCGTGTTTAAGGTAGGCAGAAAGAGGAATGATTGCACATCCGTCCTGCTGAACCTTTCCGAAAAGCTTCATAATTTCAGCCTTATGAAGCAGAAGCTTTTTGGGGCGCATAGGGTCCTTATTAAATATATTACCCTTTTCGTAGGGACTTATGTGCATCCCGTAAACGAAAAGCTCTCCATTATCAACATGAGCGTAAGAGTCCTTTAAGTTTACCCTGCCCATACGCATAGACTTTACTTCCGTTCCGAAAAGCTCAATTCCCGCTTCATACTTTTCAAGAATAAAATAGTTTCTCGCCGCGGTTTTATTGGATGCAAGTGTCTTTATGCCTTCTCCCACGAAAACGCCTCCTTTCTTTCAGATGGGTTAAAAACGGAGCATTGGAAAATCCAACACTCCGTTTATTTGCTTATTCAGCAGTTTCTTCTGTAGTAGCTTCTTCTACGGGAGTTACTTCAGTAGCCTCGCGAGCTTCTTCTACAGGAACTTCCTCTGTAGTCTCGGGAGCAACTTCTTCTGTTACTTCAGCAGATTCTTCTGTAGCAGGCTCTTCGGGAGTTTCTTCGTCGACAACCAGCTCAGGAGCTTCTGTAACGATTTCCTGTTCTGCCACATTGTTCATCTTCTTAGCAATAAGTGAAAGAGAAACAGATGTGATAACGAAAAGGATTGCAAGTACAACTGTAAGCTTTGCAAGAACGCCGTCCATTGTCTTACCCTTGTTCTTACCGAAGAAAGTCTCTGCACCTCCTGCGATGCTTCCGGAAAGACCCTGAGATTTACCGGACTGGAAAAGTACTGTTACCATAAGACCGAATGCGATCAAAATGTGAATAACGGTAACAACAATTTTTAATGCTGCCATCTTTGTTCATTCCTTTCTGAAATATGTAAAATTTACCTCTTTTGTAAACTTCTCAAAACAGTTTACCACACATTTCAGAAAAAAACAACTCTTTTTTTAAATTTTTATTCTGTAAAGTGAAGAATTTTTACCCAATTCAGCTTCGATTTTTGTTAATCTGTTATATTTTGCGCATCTTTCGCCCCTTGACGGTGCTCCCGTTTTGATTTGTCCGCTGCCCAAAGCTACCGCAATATCAGCGATGGAGGAATCCTCCGTTTCCCCGCTTCTGTGGGAAATTATGCTTTTATAGCCCGCCTTATGCGCCACATCCACGGCCTCAATCGCCTCACTAAGCGTTCCTATCTGATTGATTTTCACAAGTACCGCATTTCCTGCCCCAAGCATGATGCCCTTTTTTATCCTTTTCGTATTTGTCACGAAAAGATCGTCTCCCACCAGCTGACACTTGTCTCCGATACTTCCTGTAAGCCTCTGCCAGCCCTGCCAGTCCTCCTCAGCCAAAGGATCCTCCATAGAAAATACGGGGTAGCTTTCGGATAAATTTTTAAAATAGGTCACCATTTCATCGGTGGTATAGCTTTTTCCGGACTTTGGCAGAACATATTTTTCTCCGTCAAACCATTCGCTTGATGCTGCATCAATCGAAAGAAGAATATCATCTCCGGGAGTAAATCCAGCCTTCTCTGTTGCGCGGATTATCAGCTCGAGGGCTTCCTCGTCGCCCGTCAGCTCCGGCGCAAAGCCGCCTTCGTCACCGACGGAGGTTCTCCCGCCTTCGCTTTTTATTATACTTTTAAGGGAATTGAATACTTCCGCTCCCATCCTGACCGCTTCTGCCACAGAGCTTGCCGACGCGGGCATAATCATAAATTCCTGAATGTCCACGTTGTTGTCAGCATGGGCACCGCCGTTTAAAATATTCATCATCGGAATGGGCATAATGTGGGCATTTGCTCCGCCAAGATAGCGGTAAAGCGGAACTCCGAGAGCATTTGATGCCGCCCTTGCACAGGCAACGGAAACCGAAAGTATTGCATTTGCACCAAGGCGCTTTTTTTCCTCGGTGCCGTCGGCTTCAATCATTATTCTATCAAGCTCCCGCTGATTGAAAACGCATTTTCCTTTAAGCTCATCGTTTATCACTTTATTTACGTTTCCCACCGCCTTTAATACGCCTTTACCGAGATACCTCTCCCCTCCGTCACGAAGCTCGTGCGCTTCCGCCGCGCCGGTTGACGCCCCTGACGGAACAGATGCAACGCCTTTTACTCCGTTTTCTAAGGTCACCTCCGCCTCCACCGTAGGAAAACCGCGGGAATCTAAAATTTCCCTTGCCTTAACTTCCTTTATATACATAAAAAACCGCCTTTCATAATTGCTTATACTGTAATTATCGTCAGTTTTTCTTTATTTATACTTACAGGACAAGAAAAACAATTAATAACGGAAGGGATAAATCCCTTCCCTACGATATTCAATTCCGTCAGATATGCGAAAAACCTGCAGGCAATGCCTGCAGGTTTCATTTTAGTTTGTATAGTTATCGAAATAGCCCTGTACAAGGACAACGGGAGTTCCCTTGTCGCCGGAGCCTGATGTAAGGTCGCAGAGCGAACCGATTAAGTCAGTAAGCTGGCGGGGTGTTGTTCCCTGGGAAGCCATATTACCCACAAGGTTTCCGTCCTTCTTCTTGATGCTTTCTGAAATTGCCTGCTTTAATGCCTCGCCCGACAAATCCTTATAGTCGTTATCCGCAAGATACTTAAGCTTAAGCTCGTTGGGTGTACCGATAAGTCCGTCGGTAAATGCAGGAGAAACAACCGGGTCTGCAAGCTCCCAAATCTTACCCTGAGGATCCTTGAAGGCACCGTCGCCGTAAACCATAACTTCAACGTGAGCGCCGGTTCTCTCAAGTACCTGCTTCTGTATTTCCAGAACAAGGCCCTTGCACTCTCTGGGGAAAAGCTTTATCTTATCTTCAGTAGACTTGTTTGAGCCAAGAAGTCCGTACTTTTCGTTGTATCCGCTTCCGTTTACGGGTGATGTCAATATTTCATCAATTCCCACAACGGTTTTAGCACCTGCAGCTTTCAAGATACGCTTTGTTCTTGCCCTTGTATGAATGTCACAGTTTAATACTGTATCGGTATAATCAAGAATTGCCTTTGCCTGGTTTGCAAAAACGATTTCAACCTCGGCACCCATTTCCTTTATAAGGTTACCGTAGTATTCAACATAGTCAACACCGGTAAATTCGTGCTTGTTTTCGCCGAAAAGCTCTCTGTATTTCTCTAAAGAGAGAACATCGGAATAGGGGTTTACCCCTGCCGCGTCAACCTTATCAAGGCTTACAAGCTCGTTACCAACCTCGTCTGAGGGATAGCTTAACATAAGGACGATTTTCTTTGCGCCCTTTGCGATTCCTCGGAGGCATATAGCAAAACGGTTACGGGAAAGGATGGGGAAAATAACACCCACGGTTCCTCCGCCAAGCTTCGCCTTTACATCTTCTGCAATATCGTCAACAGATGCATAGTTACCCTGTGCACGTGCTACGATTGACTCTGTAATGGAAATAACGTCACGGTCACGAAGGGAAAATCCTTCATACTCTGCTGCCTCGATAACGCTGTCTGCCACTATTTTCGCAAGGTCATCCCCTTCACGGATAATGGGACAACGGATACCGCGGGATACCGTTCCGACTCTTCTTTCTTTTTCCATAAACCTTCAGTCCTTTCAAATAAGTTTGTCATAAGCATTTGCTTTAACAACACCACCTTATTATTTTACATCTTTTTTCCTAAATATTCAATAGAAATTTTTATATTATAGAAATTTTTTTTGTTTTTTTCGGTATCTCATATAAAATTTCGGCAAATATTTTTTTCATTTTTATATTATTTTTTAACTTTTTATCCTTCTGCTTAAAAATAAAAGGGCAATTAAATTGGGAATTGCCATTGCCGCATTCATTACTTTTGCAAGAGTCCACACCGTGGGAACGGAAACGAAAGGCCCAAGAAAAACCGCCAGAATATATAAAAAACGGTATGCCCTGATTCCCCTTTTATCGCTTTTTGTTATATAGGAAAGGCAGGCTTCTCCATAGCAGCTCCATCCGATTATGGTTGAAAAGGCAAAAAGGACAACGCACAGCGTGAAAAGAAGAGATGCAACATCTCCGCCCTTAAAAAAGCCTGTTTCAAAGGTTTTTTCCGCAATTTCAGCCCCCGTCATACCGCCTTCTTTATAGCTTCCCGTAACTAAAACGGCAAGAGACGTAAGGGTGCAGATTACGAAGGTATCAATAAAAACCGACACCATTGATAAAAGCCCCTGGCTTTCGGGCGAATCGGTTTTTGCCGAAGCATCGGCTATGGGCGATGTACCAAGCCCCGCTTCGTTTGAAAATACGCCGCCGGAGAGGCCTTGACGGAGCGCCTCCCTCAAAGTTATGCCCGATGCCGCGCCAAGTGCCGCCTCAGGCGAAAAGGCACTTTTTATGACAAGATATATTGAAGGGATTATTTTTTCGGCGTGACCTGCTATAACTATTATGCAAAGGGATATATATAAGAGAGCCATAAAGGGAACGGTCAGTTCGGCAATGCGGGAGATTCTTTTTATTCCGCCCACAAGGGCGATTCCCGACAAAACAGCGGCAAGGATGGCACAAGCCACCGTAACCGAGGAAAAAGAGACATTTCCGAATTTTATAAAATCAGGGTTGTTGTTATCCTTTAAAAAGCTTCCTACAGCATCGGCTATGGCGTTTGACTGAACCAGTGTACCCATTCCGAGCAAGGATGCACCAAGCCCCGAAAAGGCGAAAAAATAAGAAAGCGGCTTAAACACCTTCCCCATTCCAAGCTCAATATAGTAAAAAGGGCCCCCTTTTGTTTCCCCGTTTTCCGTGATGCGGTATTTTACGGCAAGGAAGCCTTCTGCATATTTTGTTGCCATACCGAAAAAGGCGGCTGTCATCATCCAGAAAAGAGCACCGGGGCCGCCAAGGGAAATTGCAGATGCAACTCCAATTATATTTCCCGTTCCGATGGTTGCCGAAAGGGACGTGCAAAGCGATGCAAATGGGGAAATTTCGCCCTCGCCTTTATCATTTTTCCTCAGCAGGGATAAAAGCGCTTCCTTTAATTTTCTTACCTGAAGAAAGTTGAGCTTTATTGTAAAATAAATGCCGGATGCAAGTATTAACAGGGCAAGAGGCCCTCCCCACAGAAAGCTGTCTGCCATATAAATAAATTCCGTAAAATTCATATATACCCCTCCGCTTATTACTTATGCAAAGGGCAATCATTGTATGATAAGACAAGTCACTGCTAAATTACATTTATAACTTTTTTCCCTTTTTTTGCAGCATAGTCATATGCTATGGCTGTTCCGCTCTTAGTCTTGTTACATAATAAATCCTGCCTATTATTTTTACTTTTCGGCGGAACATAGCTTTTATCATAATAAATAACGCAGTAATCCGAATTATCTATCATTTCTCTGTTTCGTTTCACATAGGAAGCTCTGCCTGAATTTTCAATCTGCTCCGGGAAGTATGTATCCTCATAGCTCTCCAACAGATAATTTTTGTAAGCATCATCAATGTGCTGATATGTAACCCTTACATAAATTCTTTTTATGTAGATATATTTTTCTTTTAAATCACTTACAACCTTGTAACATAAATCGTCAAATTCACTTTTGCTGCCGAAATAGAAAGTTATTACGCCTTTGTCTGCAATTAAAAACTCTATAGTTTCAGTAAGCTTTTCCAAAAGTTCAGGGGTCTTGTTTATCTTTCTATGTCCAAAAAAGCAACAAGCGTGTAGTTTTTCGTTATCCATAACATCACCGCCAAAATATATTAGATATACTGTATATCCATTATCCACATTATATCACATATTATTGTTAAAATAAATATACAATATATTTATTTTGGAGTGATTTTATGGCTATCAAAAGTGTTTCAATAAGAATAGAAGAGGAAATGTTAAACAAAATCGCCTATGTGGCAGATTACGAAGGCAGAAGCGTTAACAGCCATGTTCTCGTTTTGATAAGAGAAAATATTAAGTCATTCGAAGAAAAAAACGGATTGATTGACGGAAACATCAATCCTGCAATCAATGTAAAACCCACCCGCAAATAAAAAGAAGTAACGCCGTTGGCGTTACTTCTTTTCACTTATTCCATTTCTATAAGACCGTAGTCCTTATCATTTCTCTTATAAACCAGCTTTGTTTCTTCAGTTACTGCATCCTTGAAAACGAAGAATGCGTGGCCAAGCAGGTTCATCTGCAAAATCGCTTCTTCCGTGCTCATGGGCTTTAAGGCGATTTTCTTCTGCTTTACAACGTTGAATTCCTTTTCTTCGTCGGTTTCGGTGCCCGTTTCAAAGTTTGCAGCATCAAAAGCGTTTTCACGGAGTCTCTTTTCAAGGCGTGTTTTATTTTTCCTTATCTGACGCTCAATTACCGTAACCACCTTGTCGATTGCCGTGTAAGCATCGTCCGTATTTTCCTCGGCGCGGTAAATCATTCCGCCTGTAAAGACTGTTACCTCCATGACGCTGCGGTCTCCCTTTTCACCCGTTAAGGTTACTTTCGCCTCTGCGTCCTCCCGGAAGAATTTGTCCAGCTTTGAAAGCTTCTTTTCGATTAATTCCTTAAGACGCTCTTCAATTTCAATTCTTCTTCCACTGATGATAACCTTCATATAAACAGCCCCTTTCGTTTTTACCGGAAGGCTTTCCCTTCCTTATTTATAATATACCACAATTGCACAAAAAAATCAATATAATTTTGCACTTTTAATATAACTTGCACAAAAACTTTACCGAATTGTAATATAAAGGGGCGAAAAAATACGGAAGGTGGCACCTTCCGTATTTTTTCACTTTATCATTTCGTTAAATTCTTCTTCCGTTATGAGGGTAACGCCCAAATCCTTTGCCTTTGTTAATTTACTTCCTGCCTCGTCGCCAAAGAGGACATAGCTTGTCTTTTTGGATACCGAGCCCGACACCTTGCCCCCGAAGCGTTCGATTATTGCCGACGCCTGATCTCTTGTATATGTGGGAAGTGTACCCGTAAGAACGAAGGTTAATCCCGAAAAGCGCTCGTCCGTCAGTTCTTCTTCCTTATATATGGTATTAACACCGGCACCAATAAGATTTTGGATATTGGAAAGATTCTGCGTTTCCGACATATAGGTAACGATGTTTTTTGCCGTAATGGGGCCGATATCGTCTATTGCCGAAAGCTCCTCTTCGCCTGCTGCCATAAATGCATCCAAAGTCTTGAAGTGTTTTGCCAGGCTCTTTCCCGCACTCTGCCCAACCTGACGGATACCGAGGGCAAATATGAGATTGGATAAATCGCTTTCTTTAGACTTTTTAATTGCCTCATCTAAGTTTTCTGCCGACTTTTCGCCCATTTTATCTAAGGCTGCCACATCTTCCTTTTTAATATAGTAAAGATCGGCTGTGGAGGATATAAGCTTTCGTTCAAGCATCTGAGCAATTATCGCAGGGCCGAGGCCGTCGATGTTCATGGCATCACGGGATACGAAATGCTCGATATTTCGCTGAAGCTGGGCGGGGCACTCGTTTCCGCTGCATCGTATTGCCGCTTCGTTTTCATAGCGCACCGTTTTTGCGCCGCATACGGGGCAAAATTCGGGCATATTGAAAACCCTTTCGCTTCCGTCTCTTTTTTCCTTTACAACAGAAACCACCTCGGGAATGATTTCTCCCGCCTTTTGTATGATTACGGTATCTCCTATCATCATATCCTTCTGACGGATGAAGTCGATGTTGTGAAGGGTTGCCCTTCCCACGGTTGTTCCTCCGATGAATACCGGAGTTAAAACCGCATTGGGCGTTAAAACACCGGTGCGTCCCACCTGAATTTCAATATCAAGAAGCTTTGTTTCCTTCTGTTCGGGCGGATATTTATAGGCAATTGCCCATCTGGGTGCCTTTGCGGTGGATCCTAATTTTTCACGGTAGGATAGCTCGTTTACCTTTATAACCGCACCGTCAATTTCAAAGCCTAAATTATATTCCCCGCTTCCGATTTTCTCGATTTCGGCAATGGCATCGTCAATTGTTTTACAGCTTTTTCTCACAGGCACCATCTTAAAGCCGAGACTTTCAAGATAAGTTAGGGATTCCGTGTGTGTATCAAAGGTTTTTGCATCGCACTTTTGTACGTTGAAAATCAAAATATCAAGACCGCGACCTGCCGTAATTTTAGAATCAAGCTGACGAAGGGAGCCTGCCGCCGCATTTCTGGGATTTTTAAATAAGGGCTCGCCCGCTTCCTCTCTTTTTTCATTCAATGCAAAAAAGTTCTTTCGGGGCATATAAACCTCACCCCTCACGATGATGTCTACATCCTCTTTAAGCTTTAAAGGAATGGAGCCGATGGTGCGAAGATTCTCCGTTACATCCTCACCCACTTCACCGTCACCTCGGGTTGCACCCTTTACAAAGTAGCCTCCCTCATAGGTAAGAGCAACGGAAAGACCGTCAATCTTAACCTCCACATCATATGTGGCATCGGGACACTCATCCTTTACCCTTCTGTCAAAATCCAAAAGCTCATCATAGGAGAAGGCATCGGTAAGGCTCTGAAGCGGAACCTCATGGGTAAACTTTTCAAAGCTTTCAAGCGCCATACCGCCGACTCTTCTTGAAGGGGAGTCGGGAGGAATGGGCTCAGCAGATTCTTCCTCAAGACGAATAAGCTCGCGCATCATCATATCGTATTCATAGTCGGTTATCTCGGGATCGTCCTTTACATAGTACATATAGCTATAATGCTTAAGCTTTTCCCGAAGCTCGTGTATATCCATACGCTTCACCCTCTATATTATATAGATAATTATAAATGTGTAAATATATAAATATTTATATATATTTGAATTCTTTGTCAAGAATGCCTGTTCTTACGCAGTCGTAATCACCTGCGGAAAATCCCTTGATATATTTCTCCATGGCGCAAAGAGCGAACTCAGGCTTTAAGTATGCATCGTTTCCTGCAGCTA
>JAUNRD010000304.1 GCA_030535815.1 Clostridia bacterium | reverse complement strand
CAGAATGATTTTTTGAATTTTGGAAATAACTCTTTACTCTATTCTTTAAAATCTTTGCTTTTCCTACATAAATTACTTCACCTAAAGAATTCTTCATTAAATAAACTCCTGGTTTATCCGGTAAATTTTTTAAATGATTTTATAAAGTGGGGGATATCCGAAAAACCTACATTTGAAACTATGGTGTTTATCGGAAGATTTGTTGTGTGAAGAAGATCCATTGCAAGGTTCATCCTGTATCTTACCAGAAAGTTATGAAGTGTATCTCCCGTATTTTCTTTGAAAATTCTGTTAAGATATGAAGGATTGAAGTGAAAATATTCACCGATGGTTTCGTTTGTCAGATCAAGATGATAATTGTTTTCTATATACTGAATAACCTTTCTTACCGTTTCATAATTCTTTTTCTTTTCTGCTGTTTCTGTAAGCTCGGCCGTTTTTAAAAGGGTAATAAGAATAAACTTAAGACATGAGGAAAGGTATTCCTGCGAATAGTTGTTTTTAAGGTAATACTCAGATGCCAGAAGTCTTAAATTGGCTTCCACTGAAGTGGCGTTTTTGATATAAACAGGTGTGTTTAATATTTTCGCATCCTCAAAGTTGATTATTTCAAGGATATCTTCTTCTGAAAAGTTTTCTGAATGAACAGGGTGGAAGGAAGCGGTATGGCTCGAAAAATTCATTGTGTAATCAAAGTTCACAAAAAGGGCGCTTATACCTTTTTCATCAAGCTGCCACACATATCTTGTGCCCGATTTAAAAAGGATGGCACATCCCTGATGCAACGGATAAACCGTGTCTTCAATTTTTATACTTCCGTTTCCGTTTAATATGTAAAACAATCTGCAATCAGAAGTGCGCAGTTCTTTATAAACATCGTTTTTTACGCGGGAACTTAAATTCGATATTATAACCTGTCTTGTGAAAGGCTCTATGTTACCTATAAGCATCGGAAAACCTCCTTTGTTAAAATATTCTATCACATTAAAGACAATTATGCAATAGTGTATTTTATTGCTATTAAAGGATTCCGGGAAAGATAAAAGTACAAAAAACACAATTTGATGTATGTTTTAGACATTTACTTATTTTTTATATGATAGTATTATGATAGTGAAGAAAAAGTGACAGAGGGGATAGTATGAAAGGAATAATAACCAACATCCAGCGTTTCTCGCTTACTGACGGTGAGGGTATAAGAACTACCGTGTTTTTTAAGGGATGCAATTTAAGCTGCACCTGGTGCCACAATCCCGAAACCATCAGGAGAGAAAAAGAACTTTTGTTTTATGAATCGAAATGCATCGGCTGCGGAAAATGCTTTGAAAGCTGCCCCGAGAAAGCACATACGGTATTAAACGGCAAACATGTAATAGATCGCACGAAATGCATTAATTGCGGGAAATGCGCAGACGTATGCTACGCCGAAGCTCTTATGATGTGCGGAAAAGAAATGTCCGTTTCCGATATCCTGAAAGAAGTAAGGCAGGACAAGGCGTATTACAACTCATCAGGCGGCGGGGTCACATTATCCGGCGGTGAAGTTTTATGTCAGAAAGATTTTGCCATAGAGCTTACGGAGGCATGCCACAAAGAGGATATCAAAGTGGCTGTTGAGACAAATCTTTGCTTTTCCTTTGATTATGCAAAAGAGCTTCTTTCTAAAGTTGATTTTATAATGTGTGACCTTAAAATATGGAATGAAGAAGAGCACGCAAAATATACCGGAGCTGTAAATTCTAAAATTATAGACAACATCAAAAAACTTGACGAACTAAATATTCCCTTCATAGTAAGAACTCCGCTTATTCCTGGCGCAACAGACAGTGATGAAAATATAAAGGAGATTGCATCCTTCCTAAAGGACCTTAAAAACTTAAAAAGATACGAAATACTTAACTACAATCCTTTGGGAGAAGGAAAATATAAAGCGCTTGATGCAAAAAATGATTTTGAAAGTGCAAGACCTTTCGGAAAAGAACGCCTTGATGAAATAAAAGCACTTCTTGATGAAACGAAGATTACTTATAAAATAATTTAAGGAGGGTGTAATTATGAGCGAACTTACATTTATAAACAGGTTTTCTTCTGATGAAACATTTACATATGATAAAAGAATTGCACTACTCAGTAAGAGAAAGGTGGAGCAGACGGAAGAAAAAGCACGTCTCGGCGGTGCAAACGAGGATGATTACGGTCTTATAGTTCAGGACGAATTCAAGTATAAGCTTAAGCCAAATCACGAAAACGGTTCCATTTACGGATATAAGGCGTGGACGGAGAATTACTGTGCGATACTTGACTCTCATCCGTTATACTGCGATCCCTTGGATGCTTTCGTCGGAAAAGGCTTTCTCTTTTTAGAAAGATTAAGGCCTGTTACCTGCAAGTGGAATCCAGACTATCCTTTTGATGACTTAAAGGTTTTATTTGATAAGTATAACATAATTTCCGGTATTGATAACTGTCACCATTTTACACCGGATCTTGAAATAGGATTTAAGCTGGGATGGGGAGGAATACTCTGTAAGCTTAAGGAGCAAAGAGAAGTGCACGACGAAACACATCACGAATTTTATGACAGCGAAATTCAGGTTGTTGAAGCGATAATCCGATTCTTACGCCGAATGGCAACCGAGATAGAGGACCTTGCCGAAAAAGAGGCCAATCACGAATTAAAAGAAAATCTCTATGCTATGGCAAAGGTTAATATGAAGACAGCTACCGAGCCTCCTGAAACCTTCCGCGAAGCGGTACAGTGGATGTGCTGGTTCAGTATGCTTTCAAGAACGTATAACCGTGGAAGCGCAGGTGGACAGCTTGACGAAATGCTTCGCCCTTATTACGAAAGAGATATTGAAAAAGGTATTCTGACAGACGATGAAGCCGTTTTCTATCTTGCTTGTCTTTTCTTGCAGGACAGCCGTTATTTCCAGCTTGGAGGCCCCGATGCAGAGGGAAGGGATATGACATCTAAAATTTCCTATCTTT
>JAUNRD010000303.1 GCA_030535815.1 Clostridia bacterium | reverse complement strand
AGGAAATGCTGAAAAGCGATTACGGCAGCATAACTGATATAGCACAATCCTTGGGATATTTAAATATTTACGATTTTTCAAGAACTTTTAAAAAGTATGTTGGTATTTCACCATCAAAATACTAAAAAAGAGGCATAAATTATTGAAGTAGTCAATAATTTATGCCTCTTTTTTCTTTAACCATTATGTCCTTATGAGTACACCTCATATGCGGCGGTTTTTTTACTTTATGGTTTTTATATATGCCTTTGGGGAAAAGCCGGTGGCTTTTTTGAAGCTGCGGGAAAAATTATGGATGCTCGAATAGCCAAATAAGTCAGATATCTGGCTTACCGACAATGTTTTCGTGCGGAGAAGCCTTTTGGCCTCGCTTATGCGCAGGCTCTGATAATATTCCATGGGGCTTTGTCCCGTATCGTCACGGAAAAGCTTGCATAGCTGACTCTTACCGATGGAAAACTTATCGCATACGGCAGGCAGGGTAACGGTACTGTATACGTTGGATGCAAGATAATTTTTTACAAGCTCGATAACGGAGCTGTCGGTGAGGGTGCGGTTTTCCTCCTGAGTTGAAATTCTCATAAAATCGGAGTTTTTCTCGCGGTAAAGCTTTATTAAAAATTCTGTCAGATAGCAGGATAAAAGCTGTGTTGCACCAAAGGGGGCATTTGAAAAATCGGGGCTGTCGTGCTTTTCCTGAAATCTTCTGAATTTACCTAACGTCTGTTGTGCCTCTTTTATGAAAAGGGAAAGAAGGGTTTTTTCCGTACTGTCCAAAGTGAAAATTTTCTTTTTGAAATAGTCCATAGCTTCGCCTTCTACGCTGAAGGAAATGACAAGCATATTGTTTGGCACCTTCTGGTCTGAAATATGGCGTGTAAATCATTGGGCTCGTGAAAAATTACCTGCCCCTGGGAAAGATGTGTGCTTACGCCGTCTGTTACGGCGATGATTTCACCGTTATCCACATAAACCAGCTCCCAGAAGTCGTGGCTTTCGGGGGCGTGGGTGAAATCCTTGGTGAACTCAAAGTAATATATGCTGTAAAAGCCAAGAACGTTTATTTCATTTTTTATTTTCTGAAGTTCGTACATCTATGTCACCTCGTCGGAATAAATGATACAAAATAGAACCAAAGTGATAAATACTTTTTATTTTTTTTATTATATAATAATAGTAGCGTAATGTCAATTTTAATTTGAAAGAGAGGTATATTTATGAAAGTTCTGGCAGTTGGATGTCATCCCGATGACGTTGAAATCGGATGCAGCGGTACACTCATCAAGTGTGTAAAAAGAGGCGACGAGGTTATGGTTTGCCACGTGGCAAACGGCGATATGGGACATGCTATCATTATGCCCCCCGAACTTCGTGAAATAAGAATAGGAGAGGCAAAAAAGGCGGGAAGCCTTGCAGGCATCAAGGTTACAACCCTTGACATCGGCGACCTTATGCCCAATGCGGCTATCCAGGAACAGCGTGATAAGATGGTTAAGCTCTTAAAAGAGTTCCAGCCCGATTTTATCATCACTCACGCCCCCAACGACTATATGCCCGACCACAGAGAGGTTTCAAAGCTTGTGTTTGACGCATCCTTTGCGGCAAGCGTACCTCACTACGGCGCAGAAGGCTCTGCAGCTGTAACTCCCATTTTCTATATGGACAATCTTGCGGGAACAAACACAATTCCCACAGAGTATGTTGATATCACAGAAGAAATCGACTTAAAGCTTCAGATGCTTGAGTGCCACGAAAGCCAGCTTAAGTGGATGAGAGACCACGACCACATCGACTTTGCTGAGTTTGTAAAGAGCTGCTCACGTTTTCGCGGAATCCAGGCAAGCTGCGGCTATGCAGAGGGCTACACACAGGAACTTTCCTGGCCCAGAATTACAACAAAGAGACTTTTACCGTAAATTTAAGAGATACTTAAATAAAAGGAGGATTTATAATGGATTTTTTAACAACAGTAAAAGGCAGTCTTCTTGAAGGCTTCTATCCCAAGGGATGGGATATGGCAAAAATTGATGCTTGCTGCGACAAGGGCGTTGCAAGAGAAGATTTCTGGCATAAGGATTTCAATCCCGTTGAATGTCAGAACATCTATGAATTTGATACACTTATGGGACACGAAATTGCTCTTCAGATCAAGAAGGCTAAGGAAGAGGGCATTAAGCTTGCCATGATTCTTCCCGTAGGTCCCATGGGTATGTACAAGTGGGCATCATACTTCATCAATGAATGGAACATCAAGTGCGACCACGTTTACACCTTCAATATGGACGAATGGGCTGACGGTGACGGAAATACTCTTGAAAACACCAACCCCGCTTCCTTCGAATACAGCATGAAGCAGGCATTTTTCGACAAGCTCGGAGAAAACACAGTTCCTCCCGCTCAGAGAAACTTTGCTACAAAGGCAAACCTTCCCACATATCCCGAAAAGATTGCAGCATTAAAGGCTGAAGGCGCACGTCTTGTTCTTGTATTCGGTATCGGAAGAATGTGCCACATCGCATTCTGGGAGCCTCACTTTGCTGATGACTTCAACTCTGTTGAAGAGTGGAAGAGCCAGTGCTACAGAATCGGCGCTAAGCTTCATCCTCTTACAATCGAGCAGAATGCAATCACAAGCTTCAAGAGCCGTTCCACACTTGTTCCCTGCAGAGCCAACACAATCGGCCCCGGCCTCTTCTTACAGGCTGACTATATCATCGGCGGTTGCGACGGCGCTCTCGGCAGAGGAATGGGCTGGCAGGGTATGAGCTTCCTGACGACTCTTCACTACGGTCCCGAAATCAGCATTCCTTCAACATTTATGCCCACAATGCCCGGAAGACTCTTCTATCTTTCTGAGCTTGCAGGTCCGTTAGTTGCTGAATGTAACTAATAGCTTTTCCAAATGGTTCCGCTAATCTGGCACTTAAATATCATTGAACAACAAAACAAGCTGTCATCCTATGTGAACAAGTCCAGTAAAAACGGACAATGAAAAAAACACCCTCCTATGGTATAATT
>JAUNRD010000302.1 GCA_030535815.1 Clostridia bacterium | reverse complement strand
TATACCGGAAATATATTCATCCAGCTCCGCTTTTTTATCTTCAAAAACCAGAGTGAGTACTGCATCGTCAATGTTTCCGCAGGCACTTTCGATTATTGATTCTATGGCAACCTTTGATATGGAAGCATCAATTCCGTCCAAAGCGTCAGCTACAATGCTTTCTGCATCGGGATATTTGATTATATCGATGTAGCCTTCCATCCGGCTCTTTGCATCTTCTATATATGAGTCATCGGGAACGTTATCTGCTTTAGCTTTTGCTTGAGTCAAAGCTTCTTCGATTCCGTCTTCTGTGGTTGCAGCAGATATTGCTGTTTTTCCGTCAGAAAGGATATCTGAGAAAATATCTTCTTCTATTCCGAGAACAAGACTGTAGAGGGAGACGTCAATATCTTCGATATATTCTGTAAGCTCTGCTTTTGCTGCTGCCTTTGCGTCAGCTAAGGGATCAACTTCGGGAGTTTCTACGCCTTCGTAGTTGCCGGGATTTTTCTGAGATGCTGTTCTTATCAGGTATATGAATTTCACAACAGGTTCACCGGCGGAAATATTTACTGAGCTGTTAGTGGTGTAGATGAATAACTTGTCTGCATCCTCATAGCCGTATTTTTCTTCAGTGAAGAGATTTTCCTTAAGATAACTCTTGGCTGTGGTCGAAGAAGAGTACATGGTTACTTTTTCTTCCTCTTCGTCATAAACAAAGAGTTTTGTGGCAGATGCAAAATTGTGTTCCTCATTAAGCGTCTCGTCCATTTCTTCAAAATAGTCTGTGGCGAGCATGGGATTTACAATAACCGTGCCTGTACCTGTGTTTTCATAGGAAATTGCCGTTCCGTAAATTGTACGGTACTCTGCGTTTGATGAAAATTTCTTAGTACCTGTGGGATAAATATCAAAGCCGTTTATTCTTCTGTCTGAATTTTCGGAATCGCAGTAAAGTAAATCGGGATCATCCACACGCTTATGGGGAAGATTTGTTATATCCAATGCATGGTAGAAATCATACATTGTTTTATCCAGTGCTGTAGAGAAAAGAATTACATCTCCCACATTAAGGTCATCATATTTTTCAGCCGCAGGACTTCCTTTTGCAAGGGTTATTGTATTCTCTGTGGAATTTGCAGCTGTACGGTATTTGATTTTAAGAAGATCGGGATCGTCGTTATTTTCGTCCTCTGTTGCAGTAACAACTGCCATTGTAGAGAATGATGTGACAACGTCTTTTCCGTCACTTACATACTGAAGAAGGAACTCTGCATAGTTTCCGCTTACGTTATACGCTTCTATGTAATATTTCATTCCGTGGTAGAAGTTGGTGTAAATAAATTTGCTTGCAGAATAATATTTTGTATCACTTCTGTTTCCGGGAACAAAAATGAGGGTTGATTTACTGCTGTTGTTGTAAAGTTTAACTCTGGTGGAATAGGTTGAAGATTTCTTATAAAATCCCGGGGAAGAAGAACTGCCGCCATAGTAAACATGTCTGCCCTCGTCTTCTCCGTTATCATCATAAATGAATGTGCTGCTTCTGAACAATGTGTTGAAGCGTTCGTCGCTTTCGGTAGAAAGGGTTTTGCCGTCACTATTCAAAACGGTGTCAAGGGTAATAATCTGTCCGCCTGACATTTCGTAACGGATGAAGGAAGAATGAGCTGTGTTCTTGTTTAAGGGAGCTTCTTTGCCTTCGTTGGCAAGCTCTGCCGCCTTTAAGAGTCTTGTCATTACTTCCTCGGGGTTGTTCTTTATGATAACGCCGTCCACTCTTACAGAAGAATCGACAAGTATGGGAGAGGAGGTGTGGGAGCCGATGGTGGATTTTGAAGGATCCACCTGATAGAGCATCATGGCAACCTTGTCACCCTCTTCGGGAGTTTCTGATGCATCTATATACTGTTCATCTCCGCTGCCGTCTGCATTCTTATATGCCAGCATTGTAATATATCCGTATTTGGAGTCTGCTGTGGAAATGATTTCTTCAATAGCTGCAACTTTTCCGTCAGCATTGAAATAAAGCTTTACATTATCATATTCCTGGGGAACGAATTTATCATCTCCGGAATAGTTTTCAAGATAATCGATGTAGTTATAGTTAAGCTCGTATTCAACCTTTTTATCCGTTGTTTTATTTCTTATCTGGATTTTGTCATCAGCGAGCTTTATAAAGCTTCCCGTAACTGCTGTGGATTCTGCAGGAGTTATTTCTGCCGTAAGGAAATCCTTATCAATGGATTCCTTATAATCTATAATATCGTATTCTCTTAAGTCAGAGAGCTCTATTGTTGAAAGAGTTTTGGAATTTTTGAGTATGGATACGGTTCTGTATATGTCTTTATCAGGATCGCTATAGAGAACGTTTAAGTCATCCTCACCGTATTTAAATTTGATTATGCCTGAGCTTGCAATTTTACCGTTTATAACAGCTGTCTTGTAAGAGTCTACAAAAATAATGTCATAATTCTTGTCTCCGTCGTTGGAGTAAAACTTTAATGAACCTATCTTGGTATCTGTCATAAATGACGGGTCATATTCATAGCTTGCAGCATCATCCGTATTGATGGATTTATCGTTGTAAATGAAGTAAAGATTTTAGGGAGCAGCAAGAGTCAATTCCTGCTTTTTTTCATCGCTGTCATAATATGTAACCGTAGTTAATTCTGTTTCCTCTGAGGGTGTTATGCTTATTAAATCCTCGATATCTACGGAAACGGCACGATTTTTCTTTTCTACGATCGTGATATCAGAAATATAATCTTTTCCGTCGTCGTCTTCTTTTATTGTTGCACGGATATGCTTTCCGAGATAAGAGTTGATGTTTTTGAGATATTTTGCTGCAACGGGAAGGTCTTCTCTTACGGTTGCACCTTCCTTATCCTGGTAAACGATGGCAAGTTCTTCAGAATAAAGAATACTCTTTGTTGTATCAAGCATGGTGGTTTCTGTGCCCCATACGATACCGGTGATTTTGCGGGAATCGGCACTGCCGCCACCGCCAACACCTATCACCTTGATGATATTAGGCAATTCCGAGCT
>JAUNRD010000020.1:11902-13677 GCA_030535815.1 Clostridia bacterium | reverse complement strand
TCTTCGTAATAGTATTCGTAGCCCTTCTTTACTTCTTCCTCATCTTTTCCGTTATAATCATAGTAAAGTGTTCCGTAGGTAGCAGAGGGGATTGTGAAGATTACATAGTCAAGGTCGTCTCCGTAATAATCGTCACATACATCATAAAAATCATCTGCATCAAATTTAACAGCCTTGCCCTTTTCGCCTGTATAGGTAATAGCTTCTGCCTCGTCTTCGTCTTCATCGTCCTTTGTAACAGTCGTACCTGTAACCGTTATCTTTATCTTACCGGTAAAGCGTGTATCATCCTCGGTAAAGCCCGTATAAGCAATGCTTACAGTTCCCTTATAGCCTGATTTGGGAACGAAGGTTACATACTTAAGGTAATCTGCTTCGTCAACATAATATCTTGTGGAAGCAGAAACCTTTTCGCTGTCGCTTCCCTTGCTTGAGGAATACTTATAATAAAGAGTACCCTGGCTTGAAGAGGGAAGTG
Organism: Clostridia bacterium; assembly: GCA_030535815.1. Lineage (GTDB taxonomy): Bacteria > Bacillota > Clostridia > CAKSNL01 > HGM11501 > HGM11501. Next base: position 13,199 of record JAUNRD010000020.1, on the reverse strand, counting down.
TAAACTTTACATAGGAAAGCTTTTCATCTGTCGCCTTGGTGCAGACAGAGGTAAAGTTTGAATTTGCAAATGTCTTATAGGATGTGTTCTTTACGGAATATTCAATATCCGCCGCCTTTTCAGCCTCGGCTGTGGAAACCTTTACGGTAACTGTTCCGTAGAAGCTTTCTCCGTCAACATTGAAGCCTTCATAATCAAGTGAAATTGTTCCCTCATAGTCTGTCTTGGGTACATACGCCACAAGATAGAGATATGGACTCTTTCCGTAGTAATACTTCTTGCTTGTGGAAATCTTTGCCTTTTCTCCTTCTTCATCCTCATAGTCGTAGTAGAGATAGCCAACAGAAGGTGTATCAAACTTTACATAGGAAAGCTTTGTTCCTGTTTCTTCTTTACATACATCGTTAAAATCAGAGGGTGTGAAGAATACACATTCGCCGGACACTTCATAATAAATATCATAATTGTCCGCTTCAGATTCAATCTTTATACTCATAACGCCTTCGTACTTTTCGCCGTCAGCATCATAAGCATAATATGTAAGATCGAAGTTTTCTTCCGCATCCTCGGAAATTAAAAGTGTAACCTTGTCAATAATCGTTGACTTTTCGTCATCCTTATAGTACTTTGTTGTTGCCTTTACCTTTGTATTGGAGGTTTTGGATGCCTTATAGTCATAGTAAAGCATGCCCTCAGTTTCAGCATCGGGCAAATCAAAGGTCACATAGTTCAGGGAAAAACCTGCATTACGGCATATAGAATTGATATCTGATGCATTGAATGTGATTTTATCCCCGGGCTCTACATAGTGGTTTATCTTTTCAAGGTCGCCCTTTTCCTCTGCCATAGTAACCTTTATGATAACCATTCCCTCAAAGGACTGCTTATCTTCAGAATAGCCGGTGTAGTAAATTTCAGCTTCACCGTCAAATGTAGACTTGGGAATATACGTAATTTTGGAAATAACCTTAGCTGTAGAGCTTGAAGATGAGCGCATAAACTTTGTTGAATCGCCCTTTAACTTAACTTCGTTCTTTCCGTCATAGTCATGCCACAAAGATCCGTACTCGGAATCTATTGCCTCCACGGTAATGTAGCTTAAAGCCTTTCCTGTTTCGTCCTTGCAGGCTCTTTCAAAATCCTGTACCTTAAAGGAAATCTGCTCATCGCTTTCTATTGTGTAGGTAATAGCCTTATCTTCTATGGTAAGCTCGGGCTCTTCCGGTTCCGGATCCGGAAGGATCGCTTCCTCTTCTTCAGATTCTTCTGCTGCGTCCGTTCCCGCACCGGTCTTTGG
>JAUNRD010000020.1:0-11892 GCA_030535815.1 Clostridia bacterium | reverse complement strand
CTCGCCTTCGGGAGTCTCAGAAGGCTCTTCACCGGGTTCTTCTGTAACGGGAACCGTGTTTTCAGCCTCTGCCTCTGCCGCGAAGGAGGGCACCATGCTTATGCACATTACTATTGCAAGGAGCCACACAAGTATTTTTTTCATCATTTTCATCAGTCCCTTTCTTTAGTGTATTCTGATCATTATGTGTTTTATTTCCCTCATAACAATTTACATTAATACATATTAAATTATACCATTTATACCTCGCTATGTCAAGTTATTACAATGTCTTTTATTTGTAAACTTTTAGTTAAAAAGAGGATGCAGGTTTTGCATCCCCCAAAAATTATTTACCAAGTTTTTTCGTCTTTTCGTATGCCTTTACCACAGCATTCATACAGGTTGCACGGAAAGCCCCTTCCTCTAAGGCTTTTACGCCTTCGATTGTGCTTCCGCCCGGGCTTGTAACCTTATCCTTTAATTCCGACGGGCTTAGAGGAGATTCCTTTGCAAGCTTTGCTGAGCCGATAAGAGTCTGAATTGCCATTTCAAGTGCCTTATCCTTTGGAATTCCGCAGCTTACCGCACCGTCTGCAAGGGCATCCAAAAACATAAAGCAATAGGCAGGGCCGCAGCCGGATACTGCCGTACCGGCATCGATTAATTTTTCGGGGAGTTCCTCAATTTTTCCGGACTTTGCCATGATGTGCTTAAATTCTTCCGCCTCGTCCTTTGTAACAGAATCGCTTACAGCCATAAGAATCATTCCCTCGCCCACGGAAACCGGAGTGTTAGGCATAATTCTTATAATTTTTGTATCCGTGCCGAACTTTTCAGAAAGCTTTTTCATTTCAACCCCTGCAAGCATCGAAACAAGGATAAAGTTATCGCTTCTTCCTTTAAGTACGTCTGCAAGCTCCTCTGCAATTTCGTCTAAATTCTGAGGCTTTACCGCAAGGAAGATAAATTCTGCATTTTCTGAGACTTCCTTTGCGCTTCCGAAGGATGCTGAAAGCTCCTTCGCTTTTAATTCCGCTTCGCTTTCCTCTTTTGCAGAAAGAATTATTTCCTTTCCGCCAATTATCTTTTCTGCCGCCTTTGCAAGGGCAAAGCCCATATTGCCGCAGCCTATAAAGCCAACCTTGTATTTACTCATAAAATCACCTTACCTGTCCATTACCTTCAATTACATATTTATATGCCGTAAGCTCGGAAAGCCCCATAGGACCGCGGGCGTGCATTTTCTGGGTGGAGATACCCATTTCACAGCCAAGTCCGAACTCGCCCCCGTCGGTAAAACGGGTTGAAGCATTTACATAAACCGCCGCAGAATCAGTTTCGATGCAGAACTTTTCCGCCGCCTCCTTGTTTTCCGTTATTATAGCTTCGCTGTGGCCTGTCGAGTGCATAAGTATATGCTCGATTGCTTCATCAACCGAAGACACAACCTTTACGGCTAAGATATAGTCTAAAAATTCGGTATCGAAATCGTTTTCGCCGGCGGCACTTCCTTCGATTATTTCTGCCGCCTTATCCGAAAGCCTTAATTCCACAGGAATTTTCCCCTCTGCTTTTCTCTTGTCAGAAAGAGTTTCCTTTACCACGGGCAGGAATTTTTCCGCAACATCCTTATGAACAAGCAGCACCTCCGCCGCATTGCACACGGAAGGACGGCTGGTTTTGGCATTTTCAAGTATTTTTATTGCCCGTAAGAGGTCTGCATCCTTATCCACATAGATGTGACAGATACCCGTACCCGTATGGATGCAGGGAACGGTGGCGTTTTTAACGCAGGCGTTAATCAATCCCGCACCGCCACGGGGGATGAGCAAATCAACAAGCCCTTCTGCCGTCATTAATACATTCGCACTTTCCCTTGTCAAGTCGCTGACCAGGTTTATGATGTCGGAGGAAAGTCCTGCCGAAACAAGCCCTTTTTTAAGGGCATCAACTATAGCCTTGCTTGTGTTATAGGCTTCCTTTCCGCCACGGAGAACCACCGCATTTCCGCTTTTTACAGCTAAACTTGCGGCATCGCTTGTTACGTTGGGGCGGCTTTCGTAAATAATTGCGATAAGCCCCATAGGAACTCTTCTTTTCACAATTTTAAGACCGTTGGGGCGCACGGTTTCCGATATTTCCTCCCCCACCGGATCGGGAAGAAGGGCAATTTCCTTCATACCCTTTGCCATTGATGCAATTCTTTCCTCATTAAGCATAAGGCGGTCAATCATAACATCGGAAATTTTATCCTTGGCGTTTTCAATATCAATTGCATTTGCAGAAAGAATTTCCTTAGCACTTGAAACAAGGCTTTCCGCCATAAGATTTATCGCCTTGTTTTTGGTTTCGGTGTTTGCGGTTTTTATAAATTTTACCGCCGCTTTGGTTTTCTTTATAATCTCTATTGTTTCCATAACAGGTTACCTCTTTAAAAATCGTGTGCCGATGCTTTTACCCTCAACTATATCGTAAAGAACTTCGGGCTCTGCACCGTTTGCGATTATCATATCGCAATGGGCTGCCGTTGCAATTTCAGCCGCGCGGATTTTCGTAATCATACCGCCTGTGCCAAGGCTGCTGCCGCTTCCGCCTGCAAGGGCTTTTATATCCTCCGTAATTTCAGAAACCACGGGAATTAATTTTGCATCGGGATTGTTTTTGGGATTTTTATCATAAAGCCCGTCGATATCCGAAAGAATTATAAGCAAATCCGCACCGATGGATGCCGATACCTCGGCAGACAGGGTATCGTTGTCGCCTATTTCGATTTCCTCTGTTGAAACGGTGTCGTTTTCGTTTATTACGGGAAGAACCGAAAGTGCCAGCAGCCTCTCCAGCGTGTTATGGAAGTTTGCCTTACGCTCGGGATTTTTAACGTCCGGCGCGGTGATTAATATCTGTGCCACGTTGTGGTTGTATTCTGAGAAAAGCTTGTCATATGTATACATAAGCTCGCACTGGCCCACCGCTGCCGCCGCCTGCTTTCCCGGAATGTCGGAAGGCCTTTCCGTAAGTCCCAGCTTGCCGACGCCCATACCGATGGCACGGGAGGAAACTAAAATAATTTCGTGTCCGGCGTTTTTAAGGTCACTTAAAACCTTGCAGAGCATTTCTATTCTTCTTATGTTAAGCCTGCCCGTCGCGTGAGCGAGGGTGCTTGTTCCGACTTTAACCACTATTTTCATTTTTTCAGGTCCTTTCGCCTTTTAATTGCCTATCATTTTACCACAACAAAGCGATATTGTAAACATATTTTTTGCCTGCCAAAAAGACTTTGTATTTAAAAAATGTAGGGGTCGATGCCTTCATCGACCCGCAAAAACGGGCGGATGAGGCATCCGCCCCTACAATTTTAATTACTCTCTATTGTGATTTTCTGTGTTTCTCCGTCCCAGTTTACTGTATATCCCTGGATTTCGGATACGATTCTTAAGGGAATTAATGTTCTTCCGTCAACAATTCTCGGTGCAACGATGGCGCTGTAACGGACACCGTCAGCAATTACTCTGTTATCCTCAATTCTGAAGGTAACCGTCATATCGTCCTTCTTAACTTCAATCTGCTGAGTGTCGCCGTGCCATATAACTTCGGCACCCATTTCCTCAAAGAGACCTCTTAAGGGAATTAATGTTGTGCCGTTTACTATCATGGGTGCAACGTCGATTGTCTTTGTGAAGGCATCTGCCTTACCCTTTTTAACTAAGATGTCATTTGAGCCTATTGTAAGCTCAAAATGCTGTCTGCTCTGGGCCTTCTGTTCCTCCACAACGCTATCCTGAACGAGGAAGTTAAGCTCGCAGAGTGTTGCGTGGCGGTTTGAAATTTTGCAGGAGTCAGACAACGATGAGGTTATGTCAAATCTTATATATCTGGTCGTAATATACTCATAGAAGAAGTAATACTGGTCATCGAAGGATACCGCCTCGGGCATTGTTGCATCAAATGCAACATAAGGCTCCCAGTTTACTCCGTCGTCCGAAATGCTTATTTCAAACGCCTTCCAATGGCCGCCTCTTGCGTGGCTTCCTCTGGGCTTTAATGCCACACCGCAGAAGGTTTTTTCGCCCGCCAAATCAATTTCAAGCCAAGCGGGGAACACCTGCTTTGAAAAGCCATCCGTTGTACCGTCTTCGTTCATATACTGAGTGTGCCAGATGGAGTTGTTATCCTCTAAAACGTGCTGAGGAATTAACGAAAGGTTATATGCATTTGATGCGTTCATACCGTGATAGGGCTGTTCGCTGGATGCCGTTGCAGTCATACCCTCTCTGTCAAGGAAGCTGAAGGTAAATTCGGGAAGTCTTTCGTAGTATTCCTTTGCTGTAACGGTTTCACTCCAGAACGGATCCGGCTTAAGGAGTGCAAGCTCCGCAAGAACCGCAAGGCTGTTCCAGGAGTCTGTTACAATAACCTTAACCGCCTTTGCCTTGATGTTTGCACCGAACTTTACGGTATTGGGTGCTTCAATGGGGCTTGATGCAGATCCGCTTCTGCCGTTATCATAGGTTTTGTCGTGAATATGGTAGAAGTTTTCACCGTCATCGGAAACGTAAATTTCAGCCTGGTTGAAGTAACCTGAGTAGTTGTTCTTTCTTACATAGAAACGAAGACCTGAAAATTCGGTTTCCTCGTTGAAGTTTACCGTAAATTCGTAGGGAGGGGGATCCTTGTGGGTGATTTTACCGTCCGCCTCGTCATAGTTTGTGTGCCAGCAGTTGGTTTTATCGCCGTCAATAATCTTTTCAATCTTGCCCCAGGACTTTTCACTGGATGCTGTCGCTGTCCACTTAGCCTTGGGGGTGATTTCGGAAGGATCCAAGCTCTTATCGGAATAAACCTTTGATAAATCCTCTGTTACTTCGGGGATATTAAGTACTCTTTCGCCGGACTCGGTTGTGCCTGCAGAAGGAGCACTTGTTCCTGCCTGGGGAGTAGAAGGAGTTCCTGCGTTTGCCGCGCCGCCGATTACACCGGGCGTTAAGAACTTAAGCTCGGCACCTGAGCCGTAGCCACCATCTGCTTCAAGCACTTCAAAACGGATTGCCTTGTATTCACCGCTCTTTGCAAGCATATAGTTTTTGGGAGTTTTATCTTCCATATTGGGGGTGTAGGTAAATGTGCCTTCACCGATTAAATTAAAGTCTGTTCCATTTTCGGAACCGTAAAGCTTGAACTTTTTAACTTTACCTGCGTATCCGCCCCAGGTTCTGGGATAATAACGGATTCCGCCGATTTCGATTTTTTCATTAAAGGTTGCAGTTACGGACTGGGGAAGCTCATCTTTGCCGGTGATTTTTCCTTCCTCTTCGGCATAGTTTGTATGCCAGATGGTTTCCATATTGTCGTCAAACAATCTTTCCGCCTTACCCCAGGACTTTTCGCTGGTAGTGGTGATAACCCATTTATCGTTGATGATTTCTGTGGGCTCGTCTGTATTGATTTCACCTGCGGGCTTTAAGAAGCGGAGCTCGCCGCCTGTGCCGTAGTCGGAATCTGCCGCGGTTATTTCAATTTTTATTGCCTTGTAGGTTCCTGCCTTGGGAAGCTTATATTCCTTCGGAGTTATGTCAGCCATACCGGGAGTGTAGGTAAAGGTTCCCTTACCGATAATGGTAAAGCTGCTTCCGTCAGTAGAACCGTAAACTGAAAATTCCTTTACTTTACCGGAGGTTCCGCCCCAGGTTCTGGGATAATAGCGGAAGCCCGCAATATCCATTGCCTCGGGGAAGGTTACTGTTACTGTGTGGGGAAGGGGGCTTTTTTCTGTAACCTTGCCGTCCGCTTCCTTATAATCGGAGTGCCAGATTTTTGTGTGAGTTCCGTCAAAAAGGTTTTCAACCTTACCCCAGGACTTAGCTGAGCTTGCCTCATAAGTCCACTGGAAGGGTACATATTCGTCTGCCAGAACGGGAATGTCCGCTGATTCCTCGGCGGAAACGGGGATAATAATGCCAAAGAGCATTAATAATGCCATTAATAAAGCTAACTTTTTCATATTTCCGCCTCCTTAAAACTGATTTTTAACGGCGTCAACCGTTGCCTTGTCAACATTATATCCAAATGCATATAAGTTGTCGCCGGCATTATAAACTTCCATTCCGAAAGCCTCTGCCATAAAGGTTACGGGAATGTAGGGTATACCGTCTATGTTTCTTACGGGTGTGGTAATTGTCTTATAAGCGCCGTTTGCATAAGCATAGTCGCCGCCTATATAGGTGTAAACCAATATGTCGTGGTTCTGCATCTTCACAAAATTACGATCTGCTTCAAATATAATTTTGCTCTTACCGAAGGTAAGTGATTCCTTTAAGAGATTTACGGGGAAGTAGGTTACGCCGTCTTCCAAAACTCTTGCGCCGTAGCGAAGGTCAGCTTCGTATGTAAACATCTTAGCGCCGTTTACTGCCGCACGGTTGGAACCGCCCTTAACTATTGTTGTGCCGGAAAGTGATGCTCTCTGCTCTTTTGTCATAGAGATAAGTTCCTTTTCCGTGTAGCGGTAGTTGAAGCGACCTAAGGGTGCCGCATTACCGTCAACATAGAAGTTAAGGATGTCGGAATCGTCTGCATTGTCAACCCACTTGAATTCAAAGTCAAGTGTGCCGGAAAGTGCCGCATCGGCTCTGGGGATAGCAATCTGCAAGGTCTTTTCGCCAACCTTATATGCTACGCTTCCTTTAAGAGTCCATACGCCGTTTTCATAAACCTCGAAAGAGCCTGCGCTCTGTCCGTTTATTCTTAATTCATAGCCTTCCCAGCCGGTTGCACGGTTGCGGTCGGTATTGATGTAGAGTCTCATCCACTTATCGTCTGTTTCGGGAGTGAGCTTATCCAAGGTTTCTGCATAGAAATATACCTTTTCCGAATCTCTTGCAACCTTTGATAAGATTACGTTGTTTCTTGCTGTGTAGTTTTCATAAACCACGCCGCCGTAGCCCAGCTGATTTCTCTCATATGTACCGCGGTTATTGATAAATTCGGGAGCAACGCCGTTCCACTGAGAAATGTCGCCCGCAATGTCGATTGTAACTTCGGCTGATGCTGCCACCGGCTTATTTAAGCCCTTCCACTTTCTTACAAAGTCACAAAGGAGTGAATAAGAATAGTCCTTGGAGCTGCCCTTGGTCATTTCGCAGTCACGGCTGGTCTTTTCATCGAAAAGGTCGATGAAGGAATTTTTGTAGTAAACATCGTCCTTACCCATATTGGAGTAGTCCTTCTGACGGCCTACCTGCCACTCGTTCCAGCTGTCGATAAGAAGGATGTCTGCATCAACGTCCTTAGCTGCTGCATACTGCTCTTCTGCGAATATATCATAAAGGTGCATATTCTCGCGATAGTCTCTGCCGTAGTAGTGAGTATCACCCTGAGTGTAAACGTGGGGAGAGCTTGCCGCAACCTTTATGCCTGTAACATGGTGGTCTAAGCTTGCAAAGTTTAAGGAAATTGCTTCCGATCTTCCGGTTGAACTTTTTGTCATTACAGGCTCCTTGGGGGCATATGAATCAAGGGACTGCCACTTTCCGAGGGTGTAGGGCGCACCTGCATAGTTTCCTCTGAAGGTGAAGAAGTCCATAATTTCATTGGCAAGAGCCACATCTGCAGGGTCGTTTTTGTCATAGAATTCTTCGATGCATTCGATGTGTCCCATAAAGAGGGGCTTACCCTCGAAGTAGTACCAGGTTTCCTTATACATACCTGGCTTGTAAAAAGAAAGGTATGCATGTTTAATCTGAGGCCAGGTTTCCTTTACAGGATAGGATAAGTTACTCAGCATAGCAATCTTGGGCGAGGGTGTTCCCATTTTCATTGCATCGGAAAACGCCTCTGCAAGAGTTGACATATTCTTATGGAAATAGCGGCTTCCGTTGGTATCGTCGAAGTACAAGAAGTCAACGCCCGCACTTCCCAGGAGCTCTGCGTGCTTACGGTATACCCAGTAGTCAACGCCGGAATAGTGACCGAATAAGGGCTCATCCCAGAAATAAACTGCGTCAGCGGGCCATTTGGGATTCATATACTGGTCGGGTGCGAAAATTTCGGGGTATTTTTTGAACCACTCGGTGTTATTTACAACCGGTCTGCCATCTTCCCAGCTTGCGTGCCAGGTGTGATAGAAAAGACCGACGTTTCTTGTGGAATCAAAGTCGCCAACCTCTTCGTAGTCTGCAAGTGTTCTGCCAAGGCCGTCTGTCATAGCCCAGTTTTCCACGTGAAGGTCCAAAACATCCGCATCGGAAACAGTTCTGTCATAGGAAAGCTCCTTACACTCTTCCTTTGAAAGGGTAATGCTCTTAATGGAAGCGTTATTTGCAACGATGGGTGAAACGAAAACATCGTGTGTTCCGCTCACATTTACGTTAACACCGAAGGATGCTTCTTCGTTTGTTCCGATCATGGGAACATAGCCAAGGAGTGCGCCGTTCATGGAGTCAAGTCTGAGTTCCATAACCTCACCGTCTTTCGCCGTTCCGTAGTTGGGCGTACCTGTAATTAAAACAGACTTTACGCCGTCAAAATTTACGCCGGTAAACTTAACGTACTGACCGGCTGCAAGTGTTACCTCATCTGCAATCTTTACGCCTTCGCCTGCAGTTGCATCCTTTACCAAAAGGGTTAAATCACCTTCGGCAAAGGACGGCACAAAGGAAAGCACAAAGATTAAGACGAGTGCCAGGGATAATGCCTTTTTCATATTTTTATTCCTCCTTTTATCTTGCGGATTTTTTTCATTTATCACACTTTTATAAGCTTGTAAATGACAAATCAAAGCAAATCCGGTTGATATTTATTTACATTTATATGTAGTCCAATATTAATTATAACAGAGCGCATATTTTTTGTAAATAGGAAAAAACGAATATTTTTTGTGTTTTTTCCACTTTATGCTTTCCCTGCGATTCTGACGAATCACTGTCGGGAACCTACCGTAGGGGCGGAGCTTGCTCTGCCCGTATTTATGCGGGTGCAGCGCAGAGTTTTCGGGAGGGGCAATCCCCTCCCCTACGGTGCCACGCAATAAAAAAACACAGAGGCGGTTGCCTCTGCGTTTTTTGTTATCAGCCTATAATCTGAGTATCTGTGTAAATTGTCTTTACGGTTTCGCCATCCAAATAGGTGATGAAGCCACGCGCTGCAATACCGTTTTCTTTGTAGCTTGCGGAAAGCTTGTGCTGACCGGAGATATAGAAAGTATTTCCTTCTGCATCCTTGCCATTCTTTGCAGCGATTGCAACCTTTACATCCTTGTCGTTGAAGGACTTGCCGCCAGCTGCAGCAATTGTAAGTGTAGAATCGGAATACTCTATGTTGTCCGCATAATACTTATCCTTTACATAGATGATACCAACTTCAAGTACGGTTGCGCCATCGGGAATGTTTCTTGTTACGATAAAGCCTGCAACATCAACATCGTTTCCGTTAGCATCCTGAATTACAGATGTGGATTTTGTCATAGACATTGTAATTGATTCTTCTACTACGCTGTCGCCGAATACTGCAACTACTGTTACTGCAGAGTCAGGCATATAGAAGGAATATTCTTCTGCAAAGCTTACAATCTTGCCGTTAACTGTCCAGTAGTTAAATACCTTACCTTCTGCTGCTTCGTTTGCAACAACTGTTAATTTTGTGTTGTATGCAAACTTTTCGCCGCCGCCAACAACTGTTCCGTTTTCAACGGTTAATGTATAGGTTGTATCTTCATCCTTTACATATACTGCAGTAAAGTCAGCATTTTCAGTTACGATAAGGTTTGCAACTTCTTCTGCTGTATATTCGTTTGCACCGAGCAGCCAATGTGTGAAGGTGTAACCTGTCTGGTAAAGCTTTTCAGCTCTGGGAATTGTAAGGTTGCCCTGTTCACCAAGAGTCTTATCCTTGTTGATGTTTGCAGAAGCTAATCTGTTAAGACCATTTCTTCCGAAGAATCCAACATAGGGAGAGTCTCCGCCAACTTCGGCAAATACCGCCTGAATGCTCTTACCAACTGTTGTCTGAAGCTTTAAGCCTTCTTCATATCCTAAAATCTTACCTGTGTTAGCTTCGATCCAGTACATGAATTCGTTGCCTTCGCTGGGTGTAGCTGTGTAAGTAACTTCATCGCCGGGATTAAACTCATCACTACCGAGAGAAGGATTCTTATCAATCATGATATTACCACCATTGGTGGCAGATGTATTTACAACTACCTTTTCGGGCTTTAAGAATGCAAATCCCTTACCTGCTGCAACCTGACCTGAGAAGATGTAAATTCTAACCTTTTCGTAGCTTACATTCTTACCAAGCTTAATTGTGGATACTCTTACTTCCTTGCCGATGCCGGTTGTTGTCCAATCCATAATTTCTTCCCAAGCAGCACCGCCGTCGTTGCTACCCATAAGCTTAAATTCTGACCAGTCACCGGATGTATCGTTATTTCTTGCATAGTAGCGGATACCGGAGAATTCTGTTGCTGCACCAAAGTTAACTTCTGCATAGTGATAGCCTGTGTTGTTTTCGAAAACAACTTCGTTTCCGTTAATAACTGTATAAGCTGTATGCCAGTTATAGGAATTGCCTCCCAAATCCTTCATACCGAAGAAGTTGATAGCGTGGCTTGCAGCATTAGCAGAAGATACTGTTGCCTTCCATGTGCCGTAAACAGGCTTGATTTCGTCAGATGCGAATGTGCCGTTTACATCAGCTAATGTGTATTCAGCAAAGATTAAGTTTACTTTGTATGTAACTTCGCCTGCTGTTTCGTAAGTTGCTGTAAGATTTGCAGAATCTTCAAAGAAGAACTTATCGTTAAGCTTTCTGAACTTATCACGGGCAATTACGATTTCGCCGTTTTCTACTTTGTAGGGAACATCTGCTTCGCCATACTTAAGGGCAGTTAAGCTATCGCCGTTAAGAGTGTAAAGCTTAAGTTCATAGTCACCCACACCTGTAGCAGTATCTGTAAAGGCATAAGACTTTGTGAACTTATCAACCTTTGTGATTGTAACCGCATTGTCCCAACCGTCGATTGTTACGGTTAATGCTGTATCGCCTTCGGGAAGTGATGCAACATAATCTGCTTTAATTGTAAGTACGCCGTTTGCAAAGGTATAGTTTGCCGCGTCAACTGCACTTTCGCCTGCCTTAACTGCAATTTCGCCTGCTGCCGCAGAAGATAAGTCAAACTTGAATTCTGCAACTTCTGCCATTGTCTTATCAACGATTGCTGTTGCATTTTCAGCGGATGCCATCTTCTTTAATACGTGAAGTGTATCTGCTGTTGCGTGAGCACCGGAGAATACATGAATTCTTATGTAACGGTATGTTACTTCATCCTCGAAGCGGATGTCAGCTTCGTGGATGTTCCATGTGCCGGCTGAATTTACATATTCGCCCTTCTTTGTATAAGTGGGAACTGCATTGTAAATTGTGGTCCAGTCTTCGCCTGCAGCATTTTTACCCATAATTACAAGCTTTTTGTTTGTCCATGTTGCACCGGCAGGTCTCTGAAGGTGACGGAAACCAATGTAGGGTGTGGGATTTTCGCCAAAGTCGATATCGATATAGTGACCAAGTGTTCCGTCTGAGTCGCCGTATACTGTTCCGTCAACTGCACCGAAGAAGGAGTGCCAGTTCTGGGCATCCTTTACCTTGATTGCAGCCTTGGTAAGCATACCCATAGCCTGAGTGCCGTCGGCAGCAGTGCTTACTCTTGCCTTCCACTTTGTGATGTCGGGATAAATTTCGTCAATAGCATAAGTGCCCTTAACTTCTGTTGCTGTACCCCAGTCAGCACTGATTGTTATGTAGAAGGTCTTTGTTGTATCGTCTTCGTAGGTTGCTGTAAGCTCTTCAACATATGTGCCTTCTACATCAAGGCCTGCGAAAAGGTCCTTTGACTGTCTGAAGAACTGTCTTACAACGTTT
>JAUNRD010000301.1 GCA_030535815.1 Clostridia bacterium | reverse complement strand
ACAAAGAGCGTTATGGAATTACTTGGCGCTGAAGATGACGGAATTAAGGTCGGCGTTTCTGCAAGACACGTACATTTGTCACAAAAAGATTTAGAGACTTTATTCGGAGAAGGTCACGAGTTGACCCCTAAAAAAATGCTTATGGGTGACCAGTTCGCAGCAGAAGAATGCGTTACTTTGGTAAGCCCATCATTAAGAAGTATAGAGGGTGTAAGAGTGTTAGGCCCTGTTCGTTCACACTCACAAATAGAAATTTCAAGAACTGATACATTTAAATTGAAGGTAAGCCCCCCGGTTCGTCCATCAGGCGAAATTAAGGGTAGCGCACCTATGGCATTGGTTGGACCAAAAGGCAGTGTATTCCTAAATGAGGGATGTATTATTGCTAACCGTCATATCCATATGACACCTGCTGATGCTGAAAAATACGGGATTAAAGACAATGACATCGTTGATGTTGAGATACAAAACGCAAAACCTACCCGCTACTATAACGTGCAGGTAAGAGTAAGAGATGATTTTAATACAGAAATGCACATTGACACAGATGACGCCAACGCTGCAGGTATTAAAACAGGCGATCATGTAGAAATACTTACAAAATAATACATTCCAAGAATATTTTGGAAAGGAATGAAGATATGATTTTAGCGAAAGTTTGTGGAAGCGTTGTTTCTACAAGTAAAAATGAAAAGTTGGTAGGCTATAAGTTTATGATTGTAAAGCCTATCGAAAACGACAAGGAAATCGAGAAATACTTCATCGCTGTCGATGGAGTAGGTGCCGGTGTTGGAGAGAAGGTTTTAGTGGCATTAGGAAGTGCCGCAAGACTTGGAATCCAAAACCCGGAGGCTCCGGTTGATGCAACTATTGTCGGAATTGTTGATGAAAATCAAGGCTAAATTTTAAAAGAAAGTGAGGAAAACCAAGATGGAACTAAGTAAATTGCAACAGATTATCTACGATGCAGGCATCGTAGGTGCAGGTGGTGCAGGTTTTCCGACACATAAAAAACTAAGCCCCGAAATTAAGCAGATTGTTATAAATGCGGCAGAATGTGAACCGCTAATGATGGTTGACCATCACATTTTTAAGAAGCATTTAAGAGCAATTATAGATATAATGAATCTTATGCTTGATGCAACGGGTGCAGAAGAGGCAATTATGGGTATAAAGGGCAAGAATATGCACCTTTTAGCCCCTGAAATTGTAAAGGAAACCGAAGGTACAAGAGTAAAAATCAAGGAAATCCCTGATATTTACCCGGCAGGGGACGAAGTGGTTTTGGTTTATGAAACCACAGGTAAGATTATCCCTGAAGGTGCTATTCCGATTATGGTTGGGGTTATGGTTATAAATACTGAAACCCTTTATAACATTAAAAAAGCCATTGTGGATAATGAGCCGGTTGTGGATAAGTATGTAACTTTAGCCGGTGATGTTCCGGCCGATATTACCGTAAAAGTTCCTGTTGGTATGAAGATTAAGGAAGTTTTCGAAGCGGTAGGCTACGGAAACCTTGAAGGTAAAGCCGTAATAAACGGCGGACCTATGATGGGAAAACTGGTTGATATTGAAAACGATGTCATTACCAAAACAACCAAAGGTTTGTTGGTATTCCCTGAAACCCATAACGTAATTCAGAGAAAGAAAGCACCACTTTCTATGACACTAAAAAGAGCATCGGCTGCTTGTTGTAACTGCACAATGTGTACCGATATGTGTCCAAGATACTTGCTTGGTCATTCAATTCAGGTACATAAGGTGCTTCATGTTGCGACTCATGCCAATGTAAATGATAGCGAATCGTTTTTGCAAAGTTCACTTTGTTGCGGTTGCGGTGTTTGTACCGTTATGGCATGTCAGCAGATGATAGACCCTCAAGCCGTTTCTATGGGCGCAAAGGCAGCATTGGCAAAGGCAGGCTATAGAAGAAGCGGTGGCCTTGCGCCTCAAAAGCCAAGACGCGAGAGGGAGTTAAGACTTGTTCCATCGGAAAAACTTATCGACCGTTTGGGAATAAGACAATATGTAAAGGATACAGTAAAGAGAAAATATATGGATTTCAACCCGGATGAGGTGTATATTGCCTTGTCACAACACGTGGGTAAGCCTGCAGACCCAACCGTTAAGGTGGGGGATGTTGTGAAAAGAGGCGATGTAGTTGCAAGAACATCGGAAGATGCTTTGGGAACTACAATGCACGCAAGTATCGACGGGAAAATCAAAAGAATTGACAATGGCTACATTGTCATAGCAAGATAAAGAAAGGATACACGCTTATGAATTCCATTGGATTAGTTGAAGTTAAGAATGTAAGCAGAGGTGTCAGAGTTACCGATGAAATGCTAAAAAGCGCCGGTATTCACCTTTTGCAATCGGGTGCAGTGTGCCCGGGTAAGTTTGTGTCCATAGTAGGTGGAGATTTATCATCAATCAGAGCCGCAGTTGACCGTGGGGCTATGGTGGCAGAGGATGCCTTGATCGATAGTTTTGTTATCGGTAACCTTGGCGAAAAGGTATTTGAGGCAATGTGTGGCGTTGTTGATGTTAAGGATAAGAAGGCTTTGGGTATTATCGAAACCTTTACCGCCGCAACTGCAATTTTGGCGGCAGATGCAGCTGTTAAAGCTGCTGTGATTCAACTGATAGAAGTTAGAATCGCAAGAGGTATGGGGGGTAAGTGCTTTGTTACCTTGACTGGTAATGTGGCAGATGTAAGAGCTGCAGTTGAGGCGGGTGCTGTAATTGCAGAGCGTGAAGGTGTGCTTATAAATAAAGAAGTAATCGCAAACCCACACCCGGACCTTTGGCAGGCAGTAATGTAAAAGAGAACTTTAGTGAATCCGACAGATATGAATCTATTTGTCGGATTTATTTATAAAAAAGGAGAACTTTATGTTAGCGGTTGAAAGACGTGCTCAAATCGAGCAAATGATTTTAAAAAATAAGAGCGTTCTGGTTTTAGAACTTGCAAAGAAATTTGATGTCACTCCCGAAACTATAAGAAGTGACCTGGAAAAATTGGAAAAGCAGGGCGTGTTGGTAAGAACTTATGGCGGTGCCACCT
>JAUNRD010000300.1 GCA_030535815.1 Clostridia bacterium | reverse complement strand
CTCAGTTGCACCTGCCTGTAATATTGTAAGTCAAGGCATAATTATCATAAGCACAAGCATAATCGCAAATATTTTTTTCATACAACCACTCCTTTTTGGATACAATAATTCCAATTATATACATTATAGCACAGAAAGCAACGATTGTCCATTATTTTTTACTCAGAAAAGATAATCAATTTTCACACTGTCTTTCGTAACCGTAACCTTATCTATAAGGCTTCTTACGATATTACGTTTCTCTGAATTGGTCATATACTGCCAGGTATCCGGCAAAGTTTTAAGGGATTTTCTTTTTTCGTTTATATGCGTCTGTTCAATGAGCTTTGCTTTTTCATCATTTAATGCAATTTCTGCCTTTTTAAGCTCTTCCTTTGCTTCGTTTATGGCAGAAAGCAAGGTATCGTCTTCCCCCTCCGCAAAAAGCTTATACAGTCTTTTAAGCTTCTTTTCACACTGCTCTTTCTTTGTTTCAAGTACGCTTTTTATATCCGGTTCGGAAAATTCCCCTGAGCTTATTTCGTATGAAAGCCCAAGTAAATCTTCCGTCACAGCCTTCTCCACTTCGTCTGCCCAGATCTTTTCGTTTGTGCAGTTTTCATCTTTGACAAGATAGGGCTTGTTTTTTTCAAGGGAATAGCAGCAGAGCTTACAGCCCCGCTTTCCCCACTTCTGATACCGCATTTTCGCACCGCACACTCCGCAGTAGACAATCCCCGACAGAAGATATTCCGAATCGGTGAATTTTTTATTGCTTCGCTCCTCCATCATTTTCATAGCAGCATTGTAGGTTTCCTCGCTTACCAGAGGCTCGTGCCTTCCCTTATACTCCTCGCCGTTATAGGTAATAAATCCCGCATTGGATTTTCTTTTAAGTATCTGAACTGCCAGCCGTTCATATTTAAGCCCCGCCATTTTTGCCACCTTATACATAGGGTATCCGTCTAAATAAAGGCTGTAAATAAGCCTTACGGTATCTGCATCTTTATTTGGTACAAGTATCCCCTTTTCGCTGTCATAATCATAGCCGTATGGAATCCTTCCGCCTCCGGGCCAGTAGCCTTCTTTCACCCGCTCTTTCATTCCCATTCTTGTTCTCTCTTTTATATTTTCCCTTTCAAGCTGGGCAAAGGCAGATAATATTCCAAGCATCAAACGCCCCAGGGGCGTTGATGTATCCATGCTTTCATTCATGGATATAAAATCAACACCCTTGGGGTTTAATACTTCTTCAATTAAATAAAGAGTATCCTTCTGACTACGTGAAAGTCGGTCAAGCTTATATACTATGACCGCGCTTATTTTATTTTCCGAAACCTCTTTTATAAGCCGTTTCATCTCGGGGCGCTCTAAGTTACTTCCGCTGTAGCCGCCGTCTATAAAAAATTCATAATTTTCTATTTTCTTTGTAACGCAAAAAGCGGAAAGCATTTCCTTCTGTGCGTCGATGGAATAGCCTTCCTCTCTTTGAGCATCCGTTGATACACGGATGTATAAAGCCGCCTTTTTCATCTGCCTTCACGCCTTATTACGCGTTCGACAGCCATATCGACGGCTTTGTTTTTTATTGTATATTTTTTAATCTGATCAAAAGTTACTTTTTTGCCCTGAACATATCTTTCCACTTTCATAATATGCCTCCTTTTTTATTTATTATTCCCCGAAAAAGGCATATTAAATCAGTTAAATCACATTTTTATAAGACCGTATTTTATTTTGATACGCTCAATTTTTTCAATCATCGCACCCGATATAAACCAAAGGAAAATAAAGGTGGATGCCGCGTGGATTATATCGTGTGGAAGACCGAGCGCGAAGGAAGATATAATCGCTTTTTTGCTTACATCATAGGATATGGTAAAAACCGATGCAGGATTCATAATTCCGCCATAAATGAAAAATGCAGAAAAAGCACCGAAAATGCTTAAAGAAACCCTGTTGGTTTTAATTATCCCCGTATTGAACAAAAGTCCCGCAAGGCACCCTATCAGGGAAAAGGCTGCCATCTGCCAGGGCGTCCACGGCCCTTGTCCGAAAAAGAAATTGGAAACAAAAGCCGTTACTGCTCCAACTAAAAATCCCGTTTCTCCGCCCAATGTAACACCGGTAATTATGATAAGCGCTAAAACCGGCTTGAAGCTTGCTATCATAAAAAAGGCAGATCTTCCTGCAACCGCCAGCGCAGCCAAGGTGCTTATTATAACAAGCTCCCTGGCTTTGGGCTTTCTTTTTTCAAACAGAAAGAAAAAGGGAATCATAGCCTCTGCAATTATAATAAGGCTTATAAAATAATACTTTTTGTTGTCAAGCTTTTCTGTTCCGAGCCACAGCGTAACAGGAATAAGGATTACTGCAACCAAAAGGGCAATTATTATACTTTTAGTATGCCCTTTTTCCTTTGTGATTTTTGATACCTTAAACCCTTTCTGTGGGAAAAAGCAGGATAAGGATATTGCAAGAAGCACCAAGGATGCAATCTGAACAGCGTGGTTTTTCCACCCAACGAAATAATCTCCCAAAAATACCTGAAGGAGTAAAAACATCAAGGCAAAAATCCATCCTGATATTATGTTTTTCTTAAAACGCGCCATTTTAACCTCCCCCTTCTTCCGGCTGTTAATTCTGAATTGAAGAAAGTTCTATCTCTTTTTTATTGCATACCGGCATTTTTCCGCCGAAAGCATTTATGATTTCCTCCGCAAGGTAGGCACCCGGGAATATTTCCCTTGCCATTTTATTTGCTCCGGTGGTATAAAAGCTTTTTCCTGAAAAGAATTTTCCCGGCACGTCCTCGCTTACGATGCCTCCGTCAAAAAACAGAGCACAACAGTCCGAGTTTTCCGCGCAGAATTCAATATCGTGGGAAACGATTATAACGGTTTTTCCCATCTTTTTAAGCTCCGACAAAATTTTTGCAAAGGTATCCTTAAATTCGCCTTCCATCCCCTTTGTAGGCTCGTCCATTAAAAGCACCGACGGATTTTTAAGAAGGATTTTTGAAAGAGCCGCCCTTTGCTTTTCTCCGCCCGACAAATCGTAAGGATGCATAGAGAGCACTTTGGTTATTTCACAAAG
>JAUNRD010000299.1 GCA_030535815.1 Clostridia bacterium | reverse complement strand
GTTTTGTCGGAGGCTATTTCCTCTTGCTCAAAATAACCCACATTTATAAACTGGTCGTGCTGAATATCTCCCTCGATGGGAGGAATAAGATTAAGCAAGGTTTTTAAAAGTGTGGATTTTCCCAGACCGTTAACGCCTTTTATGGCGATTTTTTTGTTGCGCTCAATCTCAATGTCAATCTTTTTGGAAAGGGGAGTGTCATAGCCTATGACAAGATCCTTTGCGGAAATTACCACCTTGCCCGGTGTACGGTCGGTCTTAAAAGCAAAGGTGGGGCGTATCTTTTCGGGAGCAATGGTAATTTTCTCCATCTTGTCAAGCTCCCTCTGCCTTGAACGTGCCAAGGTTGCGGTTGCGGCACGCGCCTTGTTTCTCGCCACAAAGTCCTCAAGGTCGGCAATTTTCTTCTGCTGTTTCTTAAATGCTTGCTCAACCTGCTGCTTCTTCAAGTCGTACATTCTTAAAAAGTCGTCATATGTGCCCTTGTATCTTGTCAAAACCGTGTTTTCAAGGTGATAGATTACGTTTGTAACCTTAGTAAGGAAGGGCATATCGTGGGACACTAAGATAAATGCGTTTTCATAGTTCTGCAAAAAGTCCGTAAGCCAATTGATATGGTTTTCATCAAGGAAGTTTGTGGGCTCGTCCAGAATTAAAATCATGGGGTTTTCAAGCAGCACCTTGGCAAGCAAAACCTTTGCACGCTGTCCGCCGGAAAGCTCCGTTACATCCTTGTCGAGACCTATTTCCGACAAGCCGAGACCGTTGGCATATTCAACAATTTTTGTGTCAATGGTGTAGTAGCCGGAGGAATCAAGTATCTCCTGAATTGTGCCGACCTCCTCCATAAGATTTGCCATTTCATCGTCGGATACGTCCGCCATTTTGTCATATATGGCAATCATTTCAGCTTCAAGGTCGGAAAGGTGGGAAAAGGCACCCCTTAAAATGTCCATAATGGTTTTGCCCTTCTCCAAGGTGGAATACTGGTCTAAGTATCCGTAGGTTATGTGACGGCACCACTCAACCTTGCCTTCTTCTGGGGTAAGCTCGCCTGTTATTATTTTAAGAAAGGTGGACTTTCCTTCGCCGTTGGCACCGATTAGTCCGATGTGTTCGCCCTTAAGCAGGCGGAAGCTGGCATCCTCCAAAATCTGCCTTCCGCCAAAGCTGTGGCTTATGTTTTCTGCGTTTAATATACTCATAATTACTCCTTAAGCGCCCGTAGGCTTAAATGAATCAAATACTGCCTGTTCAAATCTGACAGCCGATTTATTGCCCGCTCCGCCGTCAAACTGAGAATTTTTCATAAATACGGCGCATACTTCGTTTTCGGGATCAATCCAGAAGTGGGGGCCGTATGCACCCGACCATCCGAAAGTACCCACGGGAAGAATCTGGTAATCAGGATTTGTAATTACACGAACACCAAGTCCCCAGCTGTACGTGTTTTGCGGCATAACATCCTGAGGAACCAAGGGCGTTTTCATAAGACGTAATGTTTCCTTTGAAACAAGCTCTTTTCCGTCTTCAGTCTCACCTTCTGCCAAAAGCATTTTTGCAAAGGCTGAATAGTCGTGCAGGGATGAGAAAAGTCCCGCCCCGCCAAGAGGATGTGTCCAGGGATAGTCCCCGAAAATGCATCCCGGGTAAGTTTTGCCGACAGCATTTTTCTCGTCAATTTTAACATGCATTGTAATTATACGGCTTTCCTGCTCCGATGTGGGGATAAAGGCGGTGTCAACCATTCCAAGGGGCGTAAAAATTTCCTTTTTGATAAAATCGGGATAACTCATACCGGACACCTTCTCAATTATAAGGGCGGCAATGTTAAAAGCGGCAACTCCGGAATAGGCAGCTCTGGTAAAGGGCTCAAAATCAAGTCCGTTTTTTAAAAAGCCATTGACGGAAGCCTTAAGCGATGCTTTCTCGTCCTCTGAAAGCGAAAGGGGTTTAAGGCTTACGATTCCGGATGTATGGGTAAGAAGGTGCTTTATGGTTACATCGCTCACAACTTCGCCAAGGTCTTCGCCTTCGGGGGTTATTACGTGGATTTTTGAAAGCTCTGGAACAAAATCCTTCGCCTTTGTGTCAAGGGAAACTAAGCCTTTGTCAATTAAAACCATCATTGCAAAGGCGGTTATGGGCTTTGTCATTGATGCAAGGCGGAAAATGGTGCGGTCATCAACTTCCTGCTCTTTGTTTAAGCCGGTGTATCCGAAATGCTTTTTGTATGTAAGGTTTCCTTTCTGGTATACAAAGTAGGATGAACCGAAAACATTGTTATTTTCAAGGTCATAATCTGCAATTTTCTCTATATTCTCTGAAAGAGCGTTAAAATCAAGTAATTTCATATAAACCCTCCCGCTGATTTTATAAATTTAAGTATATCATAATTAAATGAAAAAAACAACTGATAAAACAAAAAAACACGGAGCTTCCAATCGGTGCTCCGTGTTTTGTCAGACGTTAACATCAAGACCTTCGAAAAAGTCATCATATGTGCATTTGTAAATTTTCTTTAATTCAATAATAACGCTTGCTCTGATATTAAGTTCACCGGCTTCGTATTTAGCATACGTGCTGCGACCAATATCACATCCACGACGCTGAAGCTCGGCACAAAGCTTTTCCTGTGATATATCGTGATCAAGTCTGAGGTTTCTTAAATTATCTCCCATATTGCGATCACGCCTTATTTTCTGTTCCATAGATTACACCCCACAATAAATAATTGACCAATATTGGTTGCAACTATTTATATTGTATGATATAATCAGAGAAAATATTGTCCGTGATATTGGTCAATTGTTGCGTGGGGGATAATTATGAAAACAAAAGAACACACCTGCTGTTTCTTCGGACACAGAAGGATAGAGATTTCTGATGAATTGGTGAATCGAATAAAAGAAGCTGTTGAAGATTTAATTAAATATAAAAATGTTGATACCTTTTTATTCGGTAGTAAGAGTCGATTTGACACGCTTTGTGTGAATGTTGTTACGGAGCTTAAAAAGAAATACCCTCACATAAGTATAATCTATGTGAGGGCAGAGTTTCCTTATATTGACGAAGAATATAAAGATT
>JAUNRD010000298.1 GCA_030535815.1 Clostridia bacterium | reverse complement strand
ATTATACTTGACGTAAATGAAAAGGCGGGAAACGCCCTTTCTGATGAGCTTTCCGCAAAAGGACATAAGGTGTGGTTTATAAAAACCGACATATCAAAGGAAGAGGACGTAAAAAGTGCATTCGGAAAAATAGGAGAAAAATACGGACGTATTGATGCGCTTTACAACAACGCGTCGGTATTTCTCGGCGGAAGGGATTCCGGCATTGCGGAGCTTGAAACGGACATCTGGAAAAAGGTGCTTTCCATAAACTTAGATGGTACATATTACTGCTCCAAATATGCTATACCCCTTATGAAGGGAAAGGGAGGTGCCATAATAAATACGGCGTCAAGTGCAGGAGTTTCCGGAATCCCGGGTTGTGCCGCATATACGGCAACCAAGGGCGCAACAGTTACACTTACACGTTCAATGGCGGTTGATTACGGAAAATATAACATCCGTACAAACTGCATAGCACCTGCGGCGATTGAAACGGAAATGGTAAAAGAGAGTAACCTTAACGACCCGGCTTTTGATAACGAATTTTTCTTAAAGCAGATTACTCCTTTAAGAAGATGGGGAAAGCCCTCCGATGTGGCAAATCTTGCATGCTTTTTGGCATCGGATGAGGGCGCTTACTTAAACGGAACCGTAATCCCCTGCGATGGCGGAATTACCATAAACGGAAATGTAAATAAAGAAGTATAAAGAAAGGAATGGAAAAAATGGAAAATTGCAGAAAAATTGCAAAGCAGATAAGAATCGATTCCCTCAGGATGACCAACAAAGCAAGAAGCGGTCATATGGGAAGTATGCTATCGATGGCCGAAATGATAGCGGTTCTTTATGAGAAAATTCTTAATGTGGACCCCAAAAATCCCGAAATGGAAGACAGAGACAGATTTGTATTAAGCAAAGGGCATGCGGCAGCTGCCGTATATTCGGCTCTTGCACAGAAGGGATTTATCCCGAATGAGTGGCTGGGACTTTACTATTGCGACGACGGTAAGCTTATGGGACATATAAGTCATAAGGTACCGGGGGTTGAGTTTTCGACAGGCTCACTTGGTCACGGACTTCCTGTTGCTGTAGGTATGGCAATCGCGGCAAGATATGCCAAAAGTAAGAGAAGGGTATTTTGTATGTCCAGCGACGGAGATATGAACGAGGGTTCAACCTGGGAGGCCATAATGTTTGCAGCGCAGGAAAAGCTTTCTAATCTTACTTTAATTGTGGACTACAATCAGGTTCAGGCGCTTGGACATTCAAAAGATGTCATAGACCTTAGAGACCTTAAAACTAAGCTCGAGGCCTTCGGCTGGGCGGTTAAGGTGATTGACGGACATAATCTTGAAGACGTTTATGAAGCATTTTCCAGCGTTCCTTATGACGATAAAAAGCCCTCTGCGGTTATTGCACATACCATAAAGTGCAAAGGAGTTCCGGAATATGAGGATACGGTAAAATCGCATTATAAGTTTATTCCTGATGAAGAGCTGGATGCTGTAATAAAGGCTATTGAGGAGGCGTAAATATGAGAGCAGTATTTAATAAAACTTTGCTTGAAATTGCAAAAAATGATCCGCGTATACATATGGTGCTTGCGGACATCGGATACGGAGAGATAGAGCCCTTCCGTGATACCTTTCCCGACAGATATTACAATGTGGGCGTTGCAGAGCAGAATATGACGGGCGTTGCCTGCGGTATAGCTATGGAAGGAAACATTGCAGTAACCTATTCCATTGCAAACTTTCCTACACTTCGCTGTCTTGAACAGATAAGAAACGATGTATGCTACCATAATGCCAATGTGAAAATTGTAATTATCGGAGGTGGCGTATCCTACGGGCCTCTGGGGATGAGCCATCATTCAACCGAGGATATTGCCATTATGAGAGCACTTCCCAATATGGTGGTTGTGGTTCCCTGCGATAACTATGAGGCGGAGGCGGCAACAAAAGCTATGATAGAATATAACGGTCCATTATACTACCGCTGTGGGTACAAGGGAGAAAGAGATATTCATCAGGGCCCCGTTGATTTTAAGATAGGTAAAGCTATCACTGTAAGGGAAGGCAAGGATGTAACCCTTATGTTTGCAGGACCCGTGGGAATAAACGTGCTTAAGGCGGCAGATATCTTAGAGGCGGAAGGTATTTCCTGCCGTATAGTAAGTATGCACACGATTAAGCCCATTGACAAAGAGGCAATAAAGGATGCATCGGAAAATACGGGCGGAATTATTACCATTGAAGAGCATAATCTTTCCGGCGGTCTTGGAAGTGCAGTAGCAGAAGTGATATGCGACGATGCGCTTTCTCCCAAGGTATTTAAGAGAATAGCTCTTCCTGATGTAAATGTTTCTCTTATCGGTCATCAGGAGTGGATAAGAGAACAGTACGGCATGAGCGACATAAAAATCGCAGAGCAGATAAGAATAGCATTAGGACGATGATAAAAAGCCGGAGACTTTCGTCTCCGGCTTTTTATTGACAAAGGAGATTTTTAAGTGATATAATAACATAAAAAGAAAAAGGAGAACTGATATGTTTTTATATTACATAAGGCATGGAGATCCTGTATATAACCCCGATTCTTTGACGCCTCTCGGACAGCGTCAGGCGGAGGCGGTGGGAAGAAGGCTGGCACTTCACGGCCTTGATGAGATTTATGTTTCCACTTCAAACCGCGCAAAGCTTACGGCAACGCCCGCTGCTGAAATATTAAAACTTCCCATGAAAGAGCTTGACTGGACCAACGAAAAGTATGCCGCAACTGAGCTTTTTGCAACTCGTGAAGACGGAACACGCTCGACCTGGTGCTTCTGGGACGAGGAAACAAGAAAAGTTTTTATGTCGGAAGAGGTAAGGCTTCTCGGAAGAGAATGGTATCGCCACCCATTCTTTAAAAACGACCGCTACGGCGAGGGCATATGTCGCATACAGAGAGAGGCGGACGCCTTTCTGGAAAGCCTTGGCTACCGTCACGATTTAGCTAATAACTGCTATGAAGCGATAGAACCGAATGATAAAAAAATAGCTCTTTTTGCCCATCAGGGCTTCGGACTGGCGTTTTTAAGCTGTGTGCTTGATATTCCTTATCC
>JAUNRD010000297.1 GCA_030535815.1 Clostridia bacterium | reverse complement strand
AGCACAAAGCGTAGTTGAGAAGGTAAAAGCTCTTGAAGACACAGATGATATTTTTGCCATCGGAACAATGAGCAGCAATGCAAGAAAGCTGGAGAGCGAGGGGAAAATCAAAGAGGCATTGGAGTGCTATAAGAAAGCCTATCTCCTGAGTGAAAAACTGATGGGTGAAAATCATCCCGATACGCTGGCTTATTTGCATAACTATGCCTATACCCTGCACAGCAACGGAGACTATAATGCGGCGCTTCCCTTAAAGAAAGCGGCACTGGATAAAATGATGAAGTGGAATCCTTTGCATCCCAATACATTGTGTGCAATGTTCAGCCTGGCAATGAGCCTTGAAACTCTTGGAGACACCGACCATGCTAAGGAGCTTTATGAGGAGATGATAAAAAAGGGCGGAGAAATTCTGGGCGAGGATCATCCTGTGGTGCTGTCTGCAAAATGCAGCTATGTAAACATACTTGGTAAATGCAAACGTTTTGACGAAGCCATGGCTCTTATTGATTATGTAATAGAAAAAGATAAAGAAGTTTACGGGGAAGACCACAGGGAAACTCTTAATGCTTTGCATAATAAATCCGGTCTTTTCTACGATATGGAAAAATTCGAAGATGCATATGATATTCAGAAGGACCTTCTTGGAAAACGCCTTGCACTGGGAGATGCGGGAAGAAAGGAATATCTTGAATCACTCAGCATTATAGCGGCTATTAAGAGTAAGGCTTATAAAGACGCTACAGCAGACAGTGACCAGGCGGAGGTCGTAAAGCAATATGTTGCCTTTTACGGTGAGGACCACCCATATACGCTTGATGCAATGCGAGTAAGAGGAGTAATTCTCGAAGATCTTGAGTTGTACGATAAGGCATACAAGGTGCTTAAGCGGGCTTTGACAAAGTATGAAAAATATTACGGAACAGAAAGCCCGAAAACAAAAAATATTGCAATGGGCACTACTTTGATGATGCTTAAAGGAAAAGAGCTTACCATATCTGAAAAGCAAAAAGAATATAAGAGGATGCTGAAAAAATACAAACTCGATAAATAATAAAAATCCTGAGCTTTCGCTCAGGATTTTTATTTAAACTATTTTAATTGAATGTTTGGATAACTTACTTTTTATCTTTTCGGGAACCTCGGTGTCGGTTACGATATAGTCGGCAACCGAAAGGTCAGAAATTTTCGTAAATGCACGGCGGTCAAACTTGGAATGGTCTGCCGCAACAATGTTTACACTTGACTGCTGTAGCATAATTCTGTCAATTTCGGCTTCCTTGTCATAATAGGTGGAAAAGCCGTGCTCTGCATCAATACCGTCAACGGATAAAATGAGCTTATCGGCATGATAGCTCTTAAGCTGCCTTATGGCATCGTCACCAAAGGTAAACTGATATTTGGAATTTATAAGACCGCCCAAAAGAATTATGTTAAAGTTGGGATTTGCCGTGCCTTCAAGGGCTATGGAAATTGAATTTGTCACAATGCTTAAATTAAAATCCTGGGGAAGTGCACGGAAAACCATTAAGGTGGTTGTTCCGGAGTTAAGCATAATGGTGTCGTTGTTTTCAATCATAGAAGCGATTTTTTTCGCAATAACTTCCTTCTGGGACTGGTTGGTGGAAAGCCTCTGATTAAGACTCATACTGTAATAGGGCTTGTATGAGCTTACGGCACCACCGTGAACCCTTGTTAAAAGACCTTTATATTCCATATCGGCAAGGTCTGTACGGATTGTTACCTCGGAAATGTCAAAAAGACGGCTTAATTCCGTAACCCTTACACTTCCGTTTAAGTTAAGCAACTCAAGTATCTTGTTTCTTCTTTCGTCAGCTACCATATAAACAACTCCTTTATCATAACTTGATTATAACTCAAACTTTCGTTTTTGTCAACTTTAAGCAAATTTTTGCTCAAATCGAAAGAAACGACTTTCGTTTCAGGAGAAAGCGAAAATAAAACAAAGAAAATCCTTGACACAGATAGCTTTTTAATATATAATGATACCATAGCTTTCATTTTTTGACAGCAGAAAATAATATTTATATAAAAGGAGAATTTATTATGGCTAAAGATTGGGCAAAAATGGACCTTACAAAGGTTCCTCATATGGTAACAAAAACCGTTCCCGGACCTAAATCAGTTGAATATCACGAAAGATGCGCAAAGTATATGAAGGGCTATTCCAGCCAGGTTAAGCTTTTCCCCGTAACCTTTGAATCCGGCTTCGGATACACTCTTACCGACGTTGACGGCAATACATATCTTGACTTTTCATCCGGTATCTATGTAACCGGTCTCGGTCATTGTCATCCCAAAATCAGCGAAGCTGTTGCCGAGCAGGCTAAAAAGCTTATGAACTGCCACGACTTTACAACAAAGGTAAAGATGGAGCTTGTTGAAAAGCTTCACGAAATCACAGGCGGACGCTTTGGAGGCTTCCAGTTCTACGATTCAGGTACAACCGCTGTTGAAGCAGGTCTTCGCTGTGCAAGAGCGGCAACAGGCAAGCAGGAATTCATTTCCTTCTTCAGAGACTTCCACGGTAAGACCTACGGTGCAAACTCCCTTGCGGTTGTTGGCCCCGACACACATATGAGAGCACCCGGCTTTATGCTTGTGCCCCGTCCCAATCCCTATCGTGACTTTTTCGGAAGAACACCCGAGGAAGCATGGAAGGATTCAACACCTTACATCCATATGATCGAAGGTATGCTTGATAACGCCTGTGCATCAGGCGGTAAAAACGTGGCTGCCATCGTTTTAGAGCCCGTACAGGGCTGGGGCGGCTCCATCATTCCTCCCGATGACTTCATTCCCGCACTTCGTGCTCTTTGCGATAAGCGCGGTATCCTTCTCTTTGCTGACGAAGTTCTTAACTGTATGGCAAGAACAGGTAAGTACCTTGCGATGGATCACTGGAATGTTACAGCTGATATTACAACCCTTGGTAAGGGCTTCGGTAACGGCTTCCCCGTAACCGCACTTGCAGTTTCCAAGGATTTAGCTCCTGCCATCGAAAAGATTTCCGCATCCTCAAGCTACGGCGGAAACCCCATGGCTTGTGCTGCTGCACTTGCTTCCATTGAGGTT
>JAUNRD010000296.1:1464-3102 GCA_030535815.1 Clostridia bacterium | reverse complement strand
TACATTTTTTCAATCATTTTTCTGGGAGCTTTTCCCTTGCGGAAGCCGGGAACGTTAATGTACTTAACGTTTTTCTGGTATGACTTCTTCATACCTTCCTCGAACACGTCAGCAGCTACTTCAATTGTAAGCTTAACTTTGTTCTTTTCCACATTCTCAAGTGTATAACTCATTTCTTTCATCCTTTCTTAGAGCCAAACCACACTAAATCCAGTTTAGCCTATCTAAAGTAATATTATACCATATAATAAAAATTTTTCAAGTATTTTTTACAATATAATTTTTTTTGGCAAAAACGATAAATAGTCGCACGAAACTAAGGCTGTGAATGGTGATATTTCATTATAGCTGTCTCTGTTTTCGCTGTGCAGGTGACCGTACAGCACACATCTCACCGAATATCGCTCCGCAATTTCCAAAAATCCCTCATATGGAGGATAGTGAATTGCCGCTATCAATTCAGTTGCTCCCCTCTTTTTTGCATCCTCCAAAGAAAGCTCCATCCTTATAAGCTCCCGCTTATAAATCTTGTCATCTTCCCCTTTGAAATCCTTATCAGACGGTGTTATCCATCCCCTGGATGCGCAAACTCCAACCGATCCTATCATAAAGGAGTTGTTATGAATAAAATTTATTGTGTCATAGCCGTTTTCTTCCTTGAATTTATTGAGCTTTGACATGGTGGTCCACCAATAATCGTGGTTTCCCTTGGAAATAATCTTCGTTCCGGGAAGCTTATTAATAAAATCAAAATCTGCCTTCGCTTCTTCTAAGTAGGTTGCCCAGGAAATATCCCCCGGAATTATAACATAATCTTCATCAGTAATGTTGTTTTTCCAGTTTTCCTCTATCTTATAAACATAATTTTCCCATCTTTTTCCGAATATGTCCATCGGCTTTTTCACTCCGATTGGTAAATGCAGATCTGAAATTGCAAAAATCGCCATAACACTCCCCCTCTCTTAAAAAATCCGGACCGGATTTTTTCGATATACGAAAAGCAAAAAAAGATTTGTTTTTCTGAATAATATTTTGCTTTACAGGCAAACTAATTTTGTACCAGGAAGGTACGAATAAATTCCGGTATATCACTTTTATTATTGCGCATAAAAATGATATATCGGCACCGAAAGGATTTGTTTTCATGAATAAAAACACCCATCGCCTTGACGGAATCATTTGTGACGCTGAAAAGTGCGCCTATAATGAAAACCACGAATGCCATGCAACCTCTATAAAGGTTGAATCAGGCAATGCAACAAAGGCAAACCAGACAGAGTGCAGCACATTTAAGAACAAGTGTGAAACTTGTTAAAATCCTCTCTTTGAAAGCAGCGTGCAGTAATCTGCACGCTACCTTTTCATTTATAGGATAACCTTAAAAGCATGAATTCATCATTTCCCGGTAAACAGAAAAATTTTATGCTAAAAATTCATCAACTCTTATAATCATATCTTCCTTCTTTGTAACATTCGGGAATCTTACTTCCTTATCTTTAAGCTCTGCTAAAGATTTAGGAGGTGTCATTTTACCGATTTCAGAAAGTTTTTCAATAAGAAGGAACTCGTCATCTGTCAAAGGTGCATCATCCTCGCCCATTATAGCAGACACAACGCTTCCGCTGAACTTAAAGGGAC
>JAUNRD010000296.1:0-1454 GCA_030535815.1 Clostridia bacterium | reverse complement strand
AATTATGGTCTTTGTCGCATCGTGAGTCTGAGCAAGATACTGCTCATAAACATTTTCTGCAACTGCCGTATGAGTATCCATTACATAAGAGTAGTTTCTCTCAACTTCGCTTATTGTGCGCATTGTAAATTTATCGTCGCAATAAGCAGCATAAAAGCTTTCAGAAAGCTTTTCCTTTATTTCATCGGGAACTTCATAGTTTCCTTCCTCGGAAAGCTTTGTCATAAGTTCCTTTACAAGCTCAGAATTTTCATCTGACATATGCTATAAAAGTCTTTCAAGATTTCTTGAAATAAGTATATCCATAGAAGGTGAAATAGTCTGAACAAAGGCGCGGTTTTTATTGTAAACTCCGGTTCTTATAAACTCGGTCAAAACGTTGTTGCTGTTGGATGCGCAGATAAGCTTCTTAATCGGAACACCCATTTCCTTTGCATAATATGCCGCAAGAATGTTTCCGAAGTTTCCTGTGGGAACGCATACATTTATTTCTTCACCGCAGGATATTTCCTTGTTTTTCACAAGCTCGGCGTAAGATGAAACATAGTATACAATCTGCGGAAGAAGTCTTCCCCAGTTGATGGAGTTTGCACTGGATAATTCATATCCGCGCTCTCTGAGCTTGGCCTTGAACTCATTATCTGAGAAAATTTTCTTAACACCGCTCTGGGCATCATCAAAGTTTCCTTCGATTGCATAAACGCCTACATTATCGCCCTCCTGAGTCTGCATCTGAAGCTTCTGGATTTCAGATACGCCGCCTGTGGGATAGAAGACAAATATTTTTGTTCCATCTACATCACGGAAGCCCTCAAGCGCCGCCTTACCGGTATCACCGCTTGTAGCAACCAAAATTGCAACCTTTTTATCGGTTCCCGTCTTCTCCATAGATGTTGTAAGAAGATAAGGCAGAATCTGAAGAGCCATATCCTTGAATGCACAGGTAGGACCGTGCCAGAGCTCCAGTATATAAGTATGGTCATTAAGCTTATATATAGGTGCAATAGTATCTGTTTCAAACTTTTCTTTAGTGTATGCTTTCCCCGTGCAGTCCTTTATCTCATTCTTTCTGAAATCGGTTAAGAAAAGGCTGAATATTTCAGTTGCCCTTTCGCTGTAGGACATATTGCCAAGCGCTACGATTTCATCAAGAGAAAGATATGGTATTTTTTCGGGAACAAAAAGCCCGCCGTCACTGCAAAGGCCCTTAACAATTGCCTCTGATGCGGAAACTTCTACACTTTTATCTCTGCTGCTGTGATATAACATAAATAAACCTCCGGGTAATGCATATCTCACCTTGTTTCCGATATGCTTATTTGACATATAAAAAGCGGCAATGCCGCTTTTTATAAATTGTGATTAAAGATATTTTTTAAGTCCTTCGCTAAGCTCGTCTTCCTTAATGCTGATTGTGATTGTCAGGTTAGCATTAGCCTTTTCGCAAACTGCTG
>JAUNRD010000295.1:2419-3103 GCA_030535815.1 Clostridia bacterium | reverse complement strand
CAATATCACAGCCCATTGCCGGTGCAACATAAAACGCACCCATAGCAAGAACATTTACTCCGTTTCCTGTAATTGCACGAAGTGCTGCAGGAACGCTTTCAACAACACCTGCGTGAACGTGGGGGCACTTGCTTGCGGCGATATGAATACCCATACCGGTTCCGCAGAAAAGAAGAGCTCTTTCAAATTCGCCTTCGGAAATCATCGCGCCTGCACGAAGACCAACTCTGTGGAACATTAAGTCAGTATCATCCGGATCGGAATCAACCTTAACGCCGACATCGGTAATTTTCCATCCCTTAGCTCTTAAATGCTCGCAAACTGCCTCTTTAAGGGGAAAACCTGCAAAATCAGCGCCTACCAATATTTCTTTATCTTTAACTTTTTTCATAATATCGCACCTTTCATTTTTTTATCAGTATATCACACATTAATTTTTTCCGCAACCGTTATTTGCATATAAAACTGTATTTTCCACCATTCACACTGTAATTTCTTCCGTCAGGCAAAATTATATCTGCCGTTGACTTTTCGGGAATTTCAACCTCAAAATGAACGTTTCCTTCCAAATCGTAATACCAATGGCTTGAAAGCTTACCCATTTTCGTTTCCAAAGTGTATTTTACATATCCCATACGTTTATCTGTATAGGGTTTTATTTCTATATGCTTATAGCCCGCTCCG
>JAUNRD010000295.1:0-2373 GCA_030535815.1 Clostridia bacterium | reverse complement strand
CCTGATGCCTGCCGCAGCACCGAAAATCCAGTCCCCAACCGCACCATAGGCATAGTGATTATACGAATTCATCACCTTGTCCCAGAAAGTCCCGTCTTCCTTCACTCCGTCCCAGTGCTCCCACATGGTTGTCGCACCTTTGTTTACCGAATAAAGCCAGGAGGGGAAACCTTCCTGGAAAAGAAGGTCGTAAGCCGTTTCCGCTTCGCCGTTTTCCGAAAGTGCGTGAAGAAGATAAGGCGTTCCCACAAAGCCGGTTGTAAGGCGGTTTCCGTTGGCCCGGACCATTCTCGAAAGCTCGGCTGCCACCTTTTTCTTATCATCGCAAAGATTGAAGTAAAGCGCTATAGCATAGGCTGTTTGTGTATCTTCAACGGGGAATCCGTCCTTTATAAAGGTTTCTTTAAAGGCTTTAACGATATTTTTGTATAAAGCCTCATACTCCGACATATCTTTTCCCAGAATTTTACCTGAATTAACTAAAATTTCCGTGCTCTTAGCATAAAAAGCCGATGCGATAAATTCACGGGGTGTTCTTCCCGAAACCGGATTATTGCTTATCTTTGACTCTTCCGTATCAAGAGCAAGCCAGTCCCCCATCTGCTTTCCGCCAAACCACAAAAATTCTTTCTCTGTTGTTTTGGTTATGTAGTCCACCCATTTTTTCATTGAGTCAAACTGCCTTTCAAGGATTTCCTTGTTTCCGTATGCCATAAATATTTCCCAGGGGCAAATTGTTGCCGCATCACCCCAGGCGGAGGAAACCTTTTCCTTTGGAAATGCCAGTCTGCAATCGGGCACAAAAAGCGGAACCGAACCGTCTTCATACTGATTTTCCGCCAGGTCAGAAAGCCATTTTTTAAAAAACCTTTCAACATCGAAATTTATCGCCGCTGTACGGACAAAAATCTGTGCATCCCCCGTCCATCCCATTCGTTCATCTCTCTGAGGGCAATCAGTAGGAATGTCAAGGAAGTTTCCCTTTTGCCCCCATATAATGTTCCTGTAAAGCTGATTGATTTTTTCATTGCCGCAGGAAAAATCAGAAATTCTTCTTATTTCAGAATAAACCGCAACAGCCTTGAAGCAGGATAAATCCACCTCTTTATGCGGATATTCGTCAAGCCTTACATATCTCATACCCTGCCAGGAGTATTTAGGCTTAAATATTTCATTGCCTTCACCTGACAGCACATAGGTATTTACGGCTTTTGCACTTCTTAAATTATCGGTGTAAAAGTTTCCCTCGGGATCAAGGATTTCCGCATGACTCAAGGTTATGCGGTCTCCCCTTTTTCCTGAAACTGAAATTTCAACATAACCTGCAAGATTTTGTCCGAAGTCGATTACCCTTTCGCCCTTCGGCGTTATTATAAGCCCAGAGGGGTAAAATACCTCGTGCTCTGACACCCTTTCGCCTTCATCAGGGACAAGCTTCGTTTCATACTCTGTGGGGACAGCATTGCCAAGATGCTTTATTTCAGCAGTCATATCAACGGTTTCACCGTCGTATATGGAGGAAGAAATAACATTGCTTGTTGTAACCGTTGTTTCACAGTCTGAGTTTATGCATTTTCTGCTTCCGTCGGAAAATGTGATTTCAAGAGAATAAATAACCTTAATATGGTCAGAATAGCGGTGCTTTTTGCCGGGAAGAATCGTCATATTACCCACAGCCCAGCCCTCGGCCGCTTCAATTAAAAGGCTGTTATTTTTACCTATTGACTCCGTCACATCATATTCCTGATACTGAACTCTTTTATCGTATGAGGTAAAGCCCGGAGTAAAAAGACTCACGTTAAGCTCTTTTCCGTTTAAGTATGCCCTGTAAAGTCCCAAAGCCGTGACATAAAGCTTTGCTTTTTCAACTTTTTTATCAAAAGCAAAATCACGTCTGAATATAAAGCATCCGTTATCAATTTCCATGGGCGCCTTTATCCATTTTGCATCTTTTAACATAGGCACCTCTTATTTCATCTTTCCGAAAAGCGTAAAGCTTACAACACCGGGAGTGATGCCTTTGGGCCATTCCGTAATACGAAGGCGTACCTCACGGCATAAAGCGGGCGGAAAAGTCTTATAGTCAATGTTTCTGTCCTCGGTATTTTTGCTCATATCAAGAACGGTCTCCCATTCACCAGAGCCTACCATGAGACGCTGTTCAACAACATACTTATAAGGGCCGGGAACTATTCCGTTTTTCACGTCCATATTTATATCGCGCCATACGATTCTAACAGCCTCGCAGGTATAGTCTGCGGTAAGATCCATACAATGGCAGGGCTCACTGTCGTTGTATTCCGGCTGCCACCAGGTAAGCAAACATTCATCCAATGCATAAAAGCCGTTTCTTCCCCTTGCATAGCTTGTAGC
>JAUNRD010000294.1 GCA_030535815.1 Clostridia bacterium | reverse complement strand
TAGAGAAGGGTATGATATGGATTAACGGCTTTAACTTAGGCCGCTACTGGGATATAGGTCCTCAGGAAAGACTTTATGTGCCCGGGGAACTCTTAAAGGAAGAAAACACCATTGAAATTTTCGAGCTTTACGGAAAGGAAAATAAGGCCGAGGTTAAATTCTATAAGGAACACTCCCTTGATAACCGTACAGACAACGTGGAAGTAATAGTTGAAGAGCAAAAATAAAATAAAAAGCAGGCAACGCCTGCTTTTTATTTTACAAGATATGCACTTATTTCCTTTACGGTGATTGTTCCTTTGCTTTCCTCGGTTTTGGGAGTAATTGATATTTCTTTTACACATATTGGCTTTGCGAAGGAATATAGAGAGGAGCCGGTTGCCATATCATAGTCGCTTACGCCGACAGACAACCTCTTGCCGTTATCATCGGTGATATGAACCTCCATAGTCATATGCTCATCTGATAAAACCGAAGAAATGCTGATACCGTCTATTACAAGGCCATCTTCTGTGGGTAAATCCACAACTATGCATTTATCCTCGGAAACATCCAGAATTTCAGCTTTTTCGGTATCGTCAATGGGAGCGGCGGTTGCAACATAGGTTCCGTCTTTTTTTAGCTTATATGATGCCCACCCGGTTTTGTTTATAAGGATTTTTTCTTCGGAGGAAGAGTGCAGGGTTTCTATAATGTTGTCGTTATTTTTTGAAGAGATAAGCCCGCCTACAGCAAAGCCTGCAAGTACTATAAGAGCAACTGAAGACAGAAAAACTATAAACTTGAAGTTTTTTGCAGAAACTATTCTGTTTATAATGCGCTTGATGGGAGAATAGTGTTCGCTTACAATTCCTGAAAGTACCTTTCGGAAATCTGACGTGAGTGCACGATACTCCGGATGGAGAAGGGAAACTGCGTCCAGTTCTTTCTTTAGCTTCTTGATATTACGGTCATTGGTTAAAAGCGTATTATGGCGGATAAAATATTTGCGCAGCGTTTCATAGAAAGATGCGAGAATGGTAAGATCCGCACGGATTTCAGGGACATCACGAACTATTTTTCCGTTTTTAGTTATCGGGGGGATAAAGAGATTTGATGATAAAAACCATTCGATAAATTCAAAGGGCGGAATGGCAAGTTCCTTGTCAATAAACTCCAGAATGCTGTCAAAATCCACCTGCATGCGGGAATCTTTTACACCGTATATATAGTGAAGAATGGTGTAAAGGGTTCTTCTCGGGGAATCCTTTTTTTCCTTTATGCAGCGAAGCAGAAGGATTTTTAACGCTTCTTCTTCGCTTTTGCCGTCTGACGAGGGAGCTTTAAGATTTTCTCTTAAATTTTCAAATCCGAAGGAGTCATAATGAACAAAGGACATGGCGAGATCATTGGTAAGCCCCATTATTTCCTTTGTAGCGAGAGCGACTTTATGCTTGAATGTACACTCATCGTCTATGGATTCACCGTCGGTAAGAGGGAATTTTTCTATTTTTGAGATATTGAGCTCAGACAAATCAAGAGCTGTCATATAGTTTCCGAGAGCATAATGGTATATCGACATGAAAAGCTCTGAATTCTCAGGATATTTTTCTTTCAGAGAAAGACATTTCTCTTCCAGATATTTAACGGCCTCAAAACGGTCACCTGAGGTGTCGTAAAGCTCCATGGCAGTATCACGTATCATGGCGCGTATCAACTCGTTGTCAGCAATCTGAGGCATTTCTGAAAAGATGCTGTCGGCAAATTCCATTAAGGAATGTACGGTTTTTCGCTGTTCGATAAGATATGTAAAGTAACGCTTTATAAGTCGGTTGCTGGGAGCCATCTTATGCTCAATCAATTTATTGTAAAGCTCAATACTGCCTTTTGCAGCATCTATGTGCATAAAAAGAATTTCATTTTCCGAAGTTTTCAGACATGCATCAATATCAAGGGTTATCAAATCATAAAGTGAATTCTTCTGTTCTTCGGGACAGACATCGTAAGTAAGAACCAGTTTTTTTAGTATTTCATGGGGAATTAAAATGCCCCTTTGTTTTAAATACCTTCTGTAAAGCTTTATGAATTCAGTGTATGAAGCGATAAGCCCCGGCTTATTTTCAGACCTGAGAAGTTCTGCGAAAATAGTGGTAATACGGCCAAGTTTCTGCGGAAGAGTTTCTTCATTGGCTTTAAGGTTGTATATGTAAGTGAGGTCGTTGTAAAAACGCAGTGAAGAAATACGTTCCGGCGGAAGATCCCTTTCCGCTTCTTCGGCAAAGGTGAAGAAGTCTGAAAGATTTCTTCCGTTGGTAAAGCGCTCTGATACAAAGGTTAAATATTCCTGAGCCAACTCTTCTTTGGAATCGGGAACCTGAGAACGGTTTTTTTTGCTGAAGTTAAATATGTAATCCTTTGAGGCGTCATAGTTATCCACATGAAGGGCATTTGTTCCCGAAATTTTGTCGTCAGGAATAAAGTAAATTTTTATCTCCGGGCGGATTTCCGTCTCGCCGAAAAGTGTGCAGAAGCCCAGACTGCTCCTGATATAGTACGGAAGGCTTTCGTAAAGACCGTACATAATTGCACAAATCTCATCCATAAGAGTTTTTCTGGGAAGGGCAATAAAAATGTTTCGATTCTGCTCAACAGCGGCAAATATAGCGGCGATTAATGCCATATATTCCGTGTGAGACATATTAAGTGCGGAAAAATATTTTTTCAGATATTCTGCTCTTCCTGTAGAATCCGGGATTTCTTTAAGTGAAGGAAGATAAGTGGATGATGCTGAGTACCTGTCGGGAATGGCCAGAAGATTTGCGGGATTTGCAACAATGTTTTTAATCTCTTCTGCCGGAACGAGAAAATTATGTATAAATGAATATGGTTCTTTATCGGTTTTTATGCCTGTTCCGATAAGAATACCACCACCCGACAAGGGGACAAGGCTTTTATATCCGGGAGAGTCATTGCCTTCCAGGTAAAAAAGATCCAGAGAGGAATAAAAAGGACGGATTGAGCTGTCGATATATTCTTCTGTCAATGTGGTGGATTTAGCGGCAGTTTCAAGACCAATGCCGGTTTTTATATAAATCTGCTGCTCTATCATAACCTTTTCCTCCTT
>JAUNRD010000293.1 GCA_030535815.1 Clostridia bacterium | reverse complement strand
GAGGTACATATATGAAAAGAGTATTAAGCTTGCTCCTTTGCCTGATGATGGTTTTGTCAGTTGTTTTTGCAATTCCTTCATCTGCGGCAGGGGAGGTGGTCTTAAAGCCCGGCGATGTGGACTATAATTCGGTAGTATCCTACAGCGCTGAAGGCGTAAGAGGCCTTGAAAGAAAGGGTTATTTCGGCTTTAAAGATGTTGATTTAACCGGAATTAATTCAATTTCTATGGAGTTTTATAACAAAATGGCAGGAAACTCCAACGGTGAAACTTTACTTGTAATGGTTGACGATCCCAAAAAGGGTGAATGCATCGGCTCCCTTACCATGTCTGAAATGGGTGAAAAGGTAACCGTTAAAACAGCAATTACACCCACAGAAGGAACACACGACCTTTATTTTTACTGTTTATACGGCAGACAGACCTGGAACGAGATTAAGGTTTTTGATATCACATTATCACCCGAAACCTATGTTCACGATACTGAATCTGCCAAGGTTCCCGATTCTGCAATAATTGACAACTTCTCAGATACCTGGGTTGCAACCGACGATATGGGAAGAAGTATTGCTACATATGAAGAAGCAGGCGACGTTAAGACTGACGGCCGTGAGGTTGGTATTTTATACTGGAACTGGTTTATGGATAAGGCGCCCACAATCCGTGCCTATGTAATTCCCGAAATCGTGGCAGAAAAGCCCGAAGCAAAGGAAAACTATATGGACCCCATCTGGGATCCTCAGGGTAAGTTCTACTGGGGCACACCCATATTCGGATATTACAATTCCTATGATTACTGGGTATACCGTAAGCATGCGGAAGTTCTTTCCATTGCCGGTGTAGATGCAATCTTCTTTGACTATACCAACAGTGGTAATAACTTCATTCCTACACTTAATATCCTTGCACAGGCGTTCCGTGATGCAAAGGCATCGGGCGTTGACATTCCGAGAATTTCGGGAATGATGACACTCGGCGGTGCAAAATCCGACGCTTTCAGAGGAAGAGCCGCAATTTATTATAACTGCTTTGTGTTAAATGACTATTCCGATATCTGGTACTACCGTGACGGTAAGCCCTTATTATTCGGTAATGCGGCAACAAAGTTTGCAGCACCGGACGTTGATGCGGATAACAACTTTGAACCCGGCTTCCTTAAAGAAATGGATGACTTCTTCACCATAAGATATGCAGGTTCAAGAGGTAAGCAGAAGGGTCATAATAACGGTGTTGACGAGTGGATGTGGCTTGAAAACTTCCCCCAGCCCCTTCGTAACGTTGATGAAGCTACAGGAAGACCTGAATTTGTGGCTGTAGGTACAGCTATAAACGAATCCACCGTAATCGGCGGTGCTATGACGGGCGTATTCTCCGACCAGTATTCCAAGGGAAGAGGCTTCTCCGAGGTATTCGGTGAAGACTATACAGCCGACGGAA
The DNA here is from genome assembly GCA_030535815.1 of Clostridia bacterium. GTDB lineage: Bacteria > Bacillota > Clostridia > CAKSNL01 > HGM11501 > HGM11501. The sequence goes on along the minus strand of JAUNRD010000293.1, from coordinate 1,683 downwards.
TGAGAAAGGCATACTTCTTCCGCGAGCAGGCAGCTTTGGCTCTTAAGGCAGCTCCCGAATTTATTATGGTTGGCGGATGGAACGAGTGGACAGCTGTAAGAAACGCTGTATATAACGGCTTCCCCAATGCCTTCGTTGATACCTACGACTATGAAAACAGCCGTGACTTTGAGCCCAACGACGGTCCTTTGAAGGACGATTATTATATGCTTTTAACAGATATGATAAGAAAGTTCAAGGGCGCGCGTAAAGCTCCGGTAGCTTCCGGCATGACCACAATTGATGTCAACGGCGATGCTTCTCAGTGGCAGAATGTCGGCCCCGCATTCATAAATGCTTATCAGGATTATGAGCGTGACGGCGACGGTATCGGTAAGCCCGGAACAGGCGAACCCTATCACTACACCACAACCGTTGTAACTGCAATAAAGGGTGCAAAGGTTTCCTTTGATGCTGAAAACATCTACTTTATGGTTGAAACAGAAAAGGATATAGTTAAGGATGCTGAAAACTTCCTTACACTTTATATCAATGCTGACCGTAACCGTGCAACAGGCTGGGAAGGCTATGACTATGTTGTAAACAAGGACGGAATCGGAAAATTATCCGCATTTAACGGAAACGAGTTTGCAACGACAGTGGTTTCTGACCTTACATACAGCATAAAGGGCAATATGCTGCAGCTTGCAATTAAGAGAAGCGATATAGCAGAAAATGCAACCGTTGACCTTGAATTCAAGTGGACAGATTCCGTTGATGCGGCCGGAAACTTCTTAAACCTTTACAAGGACGGAAGCGTTGCTCCTTACGGAAGATTTAACTATCTCTACACAGAAATCGAGCAGACAACATTAACTGATGATGAGAGAAACGAAATGTATCAGACATCCACATCCGTAATCAAGGCAGGAAGCCCCAAGATGATTGCAAACGGTGGAAAGATGTACGTTCACGAGGCTGATATAAGAGTTGCACCCTTTGAGGAAAACGGCACACTTTACGTTCCCGAAACAGCATATAACGAAATTATGGAATACGGCAGAAGCAAGACAGAATATAACAGCTTCTACAATATGTTCTTCACACATCATTATGATATGAACGACGAGCTTACAGAGGTAACGGATTACACCTGGACATACTCACTTCTTGACTCCAACGAGGTTCGTATAAACGGCGAGCTTTCTACACTTTCCGCTCCCGTTAAGTATGTAAACGGAATATTCTATATCCCCGTTTCATTGATTGCAGAATGCTACGGCTGGGAAGTAAAGAGCCTTGGCAATGGCGTATACACAGTAAGTAAGCTTGGCGCAGATATGGCTACGGTAAATGCCGTTATAGGCCATCTTAACTGAGGGAGGTGCTTATTATGAAGAAAATATTTTCAATGATTCTTTGCTTAATGATGGCACTTTCTCTCATTATGACAGTAAGCGCCGAAAGCGAAATTCCTTTTAGCGAAAGCTGGAAAATGACAGTATCAAGCTATCACGGAGAAGGCACCGGCATAAGTAAAGCCTTCGATGACGATATTAATACCCACTGGCATACAAGATATACCGCAAAGGACGGCTCTGTGGTAAGCCACGAAAATCCTCCTTTTGAAATCAAAATTGAATTCGGTGAAACACTTGATGTTTCAGGCTGGAAATACACCCCCAGAACAGACAACGGTACAGG
>JAUNRD010000292.1:406-3123 GCA_030535815.1 Clostridia bacterium | reverse complement strand
TTTCACAAGTTCTTTTGTATTCTGCCCCCATAGGTACATAACATATACTGCCGGTTGTGGCTTCGATATTTTTTCCATTATATATACAACGTGCGTTTTTTGATGATTATCTGAAAGACTATGCTGAATATTCTCTTTTGCGGTTTAAGGATACTTTGGCTTTTTCTTTGTAAAAAAACACATCGAATAATTCTGCCGACAATAAATCCCGCATCAAATCACTCCTTTAGACTATGGTACCACACCCTGTGCCGAAAATCAAGCTTTTTATTCCGATTTTATGGTTGAACAGTTCCGAAAAACATACTACAATTATTAAAAAGGAGGAATGATTATGGAAAGACGCGAATCAGCACTTAAATATTTTAACTATCATAAGGAATTTTGCGATGACTATGTGAAAAACGGCATCGAGAAAAACAGAAAAGGCTTTGCACGTCTCAGCATTACAGGAGAAGACGGAAAGCCCTTAAAAGGAGCTAAAGTCAAGATTAAACAGAATAGCCACGATTTTAAGTTTGGGTGCAATATTTTTATGCTTGATGAATTTGAGTCCGACGAAAAAAACGCACTTTACAGAGAGCTTTTCAAGAAATACTTCAATTATGCAACCGTTCCGTTTTACTGGTCGGATTTAGAGCCTGAATACGGTAAGCCGAGATATGCCAAAAACTCCTTCAAGGTTTACAGACGTCCTGCTCCCGACCTTTGCGTCGAATACTGCAGAGAAAATAATATCAGAATGAAAGGTCATTGCCTTGCATACGATACATCTGCTTTCACCCCTGAATATTTTCCCAGAGATATAAAAGAAGCAAAGAAATTTTACGAAAGGCATTTTGCAGAAATAGCCGAAAGATATGCGGATGTAATTGATGATTTTGATATAACAAATGAGCTTTTATGCCATACAACACTTTTACATACAAATAACCGACCGGCTCTTTTGCGAGAATATGATTATCTTGACTGGCTTTATGAAATTGCCTATAAATATTTCCCATATAATCTTCGCTATCTTAACGAAGCTCAAAACTTAGGCGACGAAAGCTTCCGCGATAACCGTACCCCATATTATATGATGATAGAGCGTCACCTTAAAAACGGCGGCAAATGCAACGCTATAAGTATGCAGGCTCATTCTTTTATAAGGAAAGAGCAGGAAGCACATTTTGCCGGATACAGATATAATCCCATTTATATTGCAGCGCAAAGTGAGCTTTATGCCGATTTTAAGCTTCCCATACAGATATCGGAAGTTACCATTTCTGCTTTCGGTCTCGAAAAAGAAGACGAGGAAATTCAGGCAGAGATTTTAACCAATATGTATAAAATGTGGTTTGCATCACCTTATATGGAAGGCATTGTATATTGGAATATGGTTGACGGCTATGCAGCCTGGGCAAAGCCCGGATCACTTGAGGGCGAAAACTATTTCTGCGGCGGACTTCTCCGCTATGACATGACAGAAAAGCTCGCAATGACAGCCTTAAAAGAATTGCTGAAAGGCTGGCAGACAAATCTCGAATCGACAACTGATGAAAACGGCGAGCTGGTTATAAAAGGCTTTTACGGCAATTACGATTTAGAAATTGAAACGCCCAATGGGCTTAAAACATCAACCTTCCATCTTGATAAATTCTACGAAAGACCTCATTTTATAAAATTATAACATAAAAACCGATGCAGCTTTGCTACATCGGTTTTATACTGTCAAATAAATCCCAGGGATATTCGTTTCCGGGATATGATATAAAATTCATTTTTTCTCCCGAAAAAGGATGACGGAAGGCTATGCGGTGCGACCAGAGGGCAAGCTCGCAACCATTGTCTTTGCTTCCGTATTTACCGTCACCTGCCAATGGCATTTTGCGGGATGCAAACTGAACCCTTATTTGATGAAAACGCCCTGTGAAAAGACGCACCAAAATAAGCGATAACGTCTTTTTATCCTTTTCAGCAGTCTCTTTAAGCTGATAGTGCAAAAGAGCTTCCTTGACACCTTTTCGTGCCTTTTTGACAACGTATGCTTTATTATCTCTGGCGCTCTTATATAAAAGGTCTTTTAGCTCCCCTTCATTTTCGGGGATTCCTTCAACAACAGCGAGATATTCTTTCAGGAATTCGTCTTTATTTTCAATGACTGCAGACATTTTTGCAGCAGCTTTTGCATTTTTGGCATAAACCATAACTCCGCCTGTATTTCTGTCAAGCCTGTGAACAGGATAAATATCCGAAGAAAGCTCTTTTGATAAAAGTGAAATCATATTTTCGCTTCCTTTTTCATCACCCTGAGAAAGAATCCCGGCAGGTTTTGCGCAAACGACTATATGCTCATCGGAATATAAAATTTCCATTTTATTAATCCTCGCAAATGTAGGTTATTGTGTATTCTTCCGAATCAGAATTGTCAACTCTGTAAAGAGAAGCATCTCCCGGTGCAAGCTTTACGGTTAAGCTTGTGACATTGTCAGCGATTTTCCCCTGATTGCCGTCTGTTTTAGAAACCTCGTAAATTTTGTATCCCTCATTAAGCTTTATGGTAAATTCTTTTTCATCATTATAGTCACGGTTTAAAACATAAATATACTTGTTTCCGTAATCGTCAGAAAATTCGCCGAGAGAACATCTCTTTTCGAGCTTGTCCATTGCGAAGACTGAAGAATTTTTAATATCTTCCCTGAAATGCTCATCGAAATACGCATCTCCTTTAAGAA
>JAUNRD010000292.1:0-396 GCA_030535815.1 Clostridia bacterium | reverse complement strand
CGCTCGTAAGCGCCATAAGAGTATTCCCCCAGGCTTTAACAACCCCGAGGGCCTCTTTTATCGCATCAAAGAAGTACCCCTTTTCGCCGTTTAATTCAAGGAATCTTCTCTTTTCAAGTTCTTTATCTACGCTCGCAACAGAGCCCGTAGCCCCAAAGCTCTGAAGTCCCTTTGCTCCGTATAAAAGAGCATAGAAAATGTTGCTTGTTATCATGGGATTTGTAAGCTCTTTAGGATATCTGTTAAGGCGTATGGTTTCAAAATAAAACCAGAATGGAATGTTTCTCTCAACACTTTCCTTTCGCATAACAGCCAAATCCTTCCACATATTGGAAATGTCGAGCTGTGCATCACTTTCATCCTTTACCGGACCAACGCCGAAGGGATAATAGTCAA
>JAUNRD010000291.1 GCA_030535815.1 Clostridia bacterium | reverse complement strand
GCATACCTGCAGCTCTTGCAAGCTGGGCAAGACGGCAGATGTAAGTTTCAACATCCTTGGGGGCAACCATCATAAGGTCTGCAAGCTCGTCTATAATAATTACAATCTGGGGAAGACGGGGTCTTCCTTCCTTTTCCATAAGAGCGTTGTATCCCTTTAAGTCACGAACACCTTCATCGGCAAAAAATTTATAACGGGTGGTCATTTCCTGAACCGCCCAGTTAAGGCTTCCTGCCGCCTTTCTGGGGTCTGTAACAACGGGGATAAGAAGGTGAGGGATGCCGTTATAAACGCTTAATTCAACAACCTTGGGGTCAATCATAATAAGCTTTACCTCATTGGGAGAAGCCTTATATAAAATGCTGGCAATAAGTGAATTTATGCATACGCTCTTACCGGAGCCGGTGGCACCTGCGATTAATACGTGAGGCATTTTTGCAATGTCGCCGACAATGCATTTACCTGCAATGTCACGGCCGAGAGCAATGGATAATTTTGATTTGCTTTCGGTAAATTCTTTTGATTCAAGAACGTCTCTTGCAGAAACCGTCGCAACGCTTTCGTTGGGAATTTCAATACCGATTGCCGCCTTGCCCGGGATGGGAGCCTCGATTCTTACAGCGGTTGCAGCCAGGCTTAAGGCAATATCATCAGCAAGGCTTGTTATTTTGCTTACTCTTACACCTGCTGTAGGCTGAAGTTCAAAACGCGTGATGGCAGGGCCTTTGCTGATTTCAAGCACTTTAACATCAATGTTAAAGCTTTTTAATGTTTCAACAAGCTTTACGGAAAGCTCGCGAAGGGCCTGGGGATTGGTTCTGTCCTCGCCTGCATCAATGTTATTGAGAAGGTCGGTGCCCGGGAATGTATAGGGGATTTCCACGTTTTCACGGCTGATTTCAACCTGGATTTCGCCTTCTAAACGCTTGGGTTTTACAATAACTTCTCCTTCGGGAAGTGATTCTTCCTCGCCATCTTCAGGAGGCAGAATGATATCGTCATCATCAACGGGTGTTTCTTTCGGCGGAGTAAAGGGTTTTGTTTCCTTTTCCTTTTTGGGTTCGGAATAAATCTTTATTTCGGCATCTTCGCCGTTTTCGTCGGTTTTTTCGCCTGTTCGGGGAAGTTTTTCAACTTCTTCGGGAAGGCTTGTATAGGTTTTCTCGTCTTCATCCATCGGAACAATGTCTTCAGCAGCATCGGTAAAGCGGTTTTTCTTTTTCTTCTTGGGAGCTTCCTCGGTTACGGGATGCTTGGGCTCATTTACGGGAGTTTCAGCTTCCGGTTCTTCTGTAGCTTTTACTGTATTGACTTTGGATCTTCTTCTTGCCATGGATGCAAGCTTTCTGGTAATTGCAAAATCTGTCATTGCGATAAAGGATATCAGCATCAAGGCTATTATTACAATTGAGGCGCCAACCTGCTTTGCGAGAAACACCAGAGGATAGCCTAAAAGTGATCCTATAACGCCGCCACCGAAGTTTTTTGTAGCCTCGGTCCAGAATGCGGCGAGATCGAAACCGGGGTATTTGGGGGCATACTGAAACACGTAGAAAAGTGCTGAAATACAAAATGTGAATAATGCACCTGATATATAGACAAAGCTTTTGGATTTTTCAGAATTTCTGGTTTTAACAATGTAAAGACCGGCGGCAATACATAAAACGGGGATGATGTATGCAACGGGACCGAAAAGCCCCATAAAGAGCCATTTTATTATTACGCCGAGATGACCTATAATGGATGAGCCGGTTATGTTTCCTACGGTTGAACTTGCCTCATTTTCCATAAGATTTGTTCCGTAAATACCTAAAATAAGCAAAATCGAAGCAAAGAAAAGTGCTATAAAAGCAATTTCCTTTTTAGTACTTGACGGCATAGCGGATTTCTTTACGTTTTCCTCAGGAGCCTTTTTTTCAGTTTTTACGGGTTCTTTTTTTATAGTTCTTCTCTGTTGAGCCAAGGTTATTACCTCCGTTAAGTTTTATCTTAAAGTATTACGAAAAGCTGCCAGATAATTACGGCTGTTCCGGCAAGTCCGCAGTAATAAGCAAAATAGCGGAATTTGTTTCCGGCAAACAATTTTATCATAAATTTAATAGAGAGATAGCCGGATACAGCGGCGATTATCATACCGAAAATCGTGGGACCCAATAAAGGGGCATCAGCTGTGCCTGTTATTATATCTATGATATCAAAAAGGGCGGAACCTAAAATTACGGGGATTGAAAGTATGAAGGAAAACTTTACTGCGAAAGCTCTGTCAAAGCCGGAAAGGAAAGAGCCTGTTACGGTGCTTCCGCTTCTTGATATACCGGGGAGAATTGCAAATCCCTGGAAAAGTCCCGGAAGTATAGCATCTTTAAGCTTTGCGTTTTCCAATGTGATTTTGCCGGGCTTCATTTTGCTGCTTATAATCATTTCGATGGCCGTGATTATAAGAGCAAATCCTACGAATATGAAGGGGAGGGTTTCTATGGCATCCCCCAATAAAAAGCCGACCAAAGCAGCCGGAACGGAAGCAATCAAAACCATGATGACGAATTTCTGATTGGGGTTTTTGTCAAGGTCAACCTGCCTTTTGAATATATCGCGGACAAGAGCGAAAAAGCCTGTGATCAAAGACCAGATGTCTTTGTAATATACGGCAAAAACCGCAAATAAAGTTGCAAGATGCAAAAGTATGTCATATGTAAGCCCCAGGTCGCCGAACCCTTCGTCCAGCAAGTTTTTGAAAATTGCAAGATGACCTGAGCTTGAAACCGGTAAAAACTCAGTAAGCCCCTGTACGAGGCCTAAAATACCGTAATTAAAGTAATCCATAATAAATCTCCTTACAGTTTAAAATCTTCTTCGGAAAGGGTAGTGGTGAAGGTGCGGAGCTTTTTGGGTCTTATAGCGAGTAAATCCATTTTGAAATGTCGGCAGGATTCATCCGGATTTTTAAGACCGTGCTTTTTGCACATCATAAGGTCGCTTTCGGAAAGCTTACTTCCGTGTATGCAATTTTCGCACATTTCATAGTCTGAAATGTCAAAATGCTTGCTTTTTTTCATCGTAAACCCCTCCATTTTATTATCAATACTATATTATATCATTTAAAGGAAGAAAAATAAAGACCTTTTTTAAAAAACTTC
>JAUNRD010000290.1:2745-3138 GCA_030535815.1 Clostridia bacterium | reverse complement strand
TATTCTTAAAGAAGAAGTGATTGGGTTATCCGGAAAGGTATGTCTCGGTACAGTTAAGGGAGACCTTCACGATATAGGAAAAAATCTTGTTAAAATTATGATGGAAGGCAAGGGCATGGAGGTTATTGATCTCGGAACCGATGTTCCGCCGGAGAAATTCATAGAAACAGCAATGGAGGAAAAATGTGACATTATCTGCCTAAGTGCCCTTCTCACCACAACTATGGATGTTATGGGAGAGGTTGTTGAAGCGGCGAAAGAGGCGGGAATTCGCGATAAGGTTAAAATTATGATAGGCGGAGCACCGATAAATCAGGAATTCTGTGACAAAATCGGTGCGGACAAATACACAACTGATGCGGCAAGTGCGGCAGATGCGGCAATGGAATTTTT
>JAUNRD010000290.1:0-2735 GCA_030535815.1 Clostridia bacterium | reverse complement strand
ATGAAAATCAATATGAAAGAGTATCTTTTACAAATGATGGAAAGCAATGTTAAGAAGAGTGCGCCTCTTCTTTCTTTTCCGTCGGTACAGCTTCTCGGAAAAACAGTTAAGGATATTATATCGGATTCTACCCTTCAGGCAGAGGGGATGCGCCTTGTTGCAGAAAAGTGCGACTCCGCTTTTTCAGTAAGCTTTATGGACTTATCGGTTGAGGCAGAATGCTTTGGTGCAAGTGTAGTTTTTTCAGAGGATGAGGTTCCGAATGTTACGGGAAGGGTTGTTACATCAATGGAGGATGCAGAAAATCTTAAAGTGCCCGTTGTCGGAGCGGCGAGAAGCGGAATCTTTATTGATGCTATCAAAAAGGCAACCCGATTAATCACTGACAGGCCGGTACTGGCAGGAGTTATAGGACCGTTTTCCCTTGCAGCAAGACTTATTGACGTTACTGAAATAATGATGGAGTGCTATGATGAGCCTGAAATGGTTGAAACTGTGCTTATAAAGTCGGCGGAGTTTCTTAAAAATTATTGCCTTGCGTATAAAGAGGCAGGCGCAAACGGCATTGTGATGGCAGAGCCTGTTGCGGGGCTTTTGTCTCCGACTCTTGAAGAGGAATTTTCAATGCCCTATGTAAAGGAAATCGTTGACACCGTTCAGGACGACAATTTTATCGTAGTTTATCATAACTGCGGAGACAATACGCCGATGATGGCGGAGTCTCTGATCAAAAACGGCTCTGCGGCATATCATTTCGGAAATTCCGTTGATATGGAGATAATGCTTGAAAAATTCCCCGGAAATATTCCCGTTATGGGTAATGTAGATCCGGCAGGTGAATTTTTCGGAGGTACGGAAGAATCTGTCAGGGAGAATACAAGGGCACTTTTGGAAAAGTGCGGAGGCTATAAAAACTTTATATTATCTTCAGGCTGTGACATTCCGCCAATGAGCCCGTGGAAAAATATAGACGCATTCTTTAAAGCATCAGAAGAGTTTTATGGATAATAAAGAAGGGAGGGCATTTTGTGGATAGAGTGAAAATTGCTGTTGACGGAAAATCCTACGAAAAAGAAGCAAATTTTCCGGTGGAAAATCTGCTTGAAGAGATAAAAAACATAGAAATGCCCTGCGGCGGTCACGGAAAATGCGGAAAGTGCAAGGTTTATGTGAAAGGAAAGGTAAATCCCCTTACCGAAAACGAAAAAAGGCTTTTAAGTGAAGATGAGATTAAAAACGGCATCCGCCTTCTTTGCAGCCTGTATGCGGAGGGCGATATTGAAATAACACTTTCAGATAGCTTCGGAAAAGCAGAAATAATAACCGATGGTTTTATGCCCGAATTTATAATAGATACGGATTTTCAGGGCTACGGAGCCGCCATAGATATCGGAACTACAACAATCTGTGCAAGGCTTTACGGTGAAAAAGGAAGGCTTATTTCTGAAAGCAGCTGCTTAAATTCACAGAAAAGCTTTGGTGCCGATGTAATTAGCAGAATAGAGGCGGGAACAAAGGGAAACGGCACGCTTTTATCAAAGGCTTTAAGAGAGAATATTGATTTTCTTCTTTCCGATATGGCAGGTAATGCGAAAATCACCGTCTCCGACATTAATTCTCTTGTGATAACGGGAAATACGGCAATGCTTCATTTTCTTACGGATACGGATGTTGAACCCTTAGCGAAAGCACCCTTTGAAGCAAAACGGCTTTTCGGGGAAGTGCTTTTGGCAAAGGATATCGGAATAAATTCCGTTAACAGCGATGCCCGGGTTTATCTTCCGCCATGTGTATCCGCCTTTGTGGGTGCAGATACTGTGTGTGCGCTCCTTGCATCGGATATAATGGAAAAAGAGGGAGTAAATCTGCTTGCCGATATCGGAACAAACGGGGAAATTGCCCTTTGCAGAGATGGTAAAATTACAGTGTGCTCAACGGCGGCAGGTCCCGCCTTTGAGGGAGCCTACCTTAAAAGCGGTATGATGGGACGAAGTGGTGCCATAGACAGGGTGTGGCTTGAAAACGGAAAAATTGCCTTTCACGTGATAGGGGATGTAAAGCCTCTCGGAATTTGCGGCAGCGGAATAATTGATGCGGTGCAAACTCTTCTTTTTACAGAGGATATTGAAAAATCGGGCTATATGGAAGAGGATGTTACTTTAAGCGAGGGCGTATTTGTGACAAAGGACGATGTCCGTGCAATTCAGCTTGCAAAGTCTGCCGTAGTATCGGGAATTTATACCCTCTTAAAAGAAGAGGGGTTAAGCTTTTCGGAGGTTGATTCCCTTGTTATAGCAGGCGGATTCGGAAGTAAGATAAATTTATCCTCGGCAGAGGGGATAGGCCTTTTACCAAAGGGTGCAAAGAAAAAATCGAAGGCAATCGGAAACGGTGCCCTTGCGGGTGCTGCAATGCTTCTTCTTAATAAGGAGTTAAGAGATAAATGTTATAAAATAATAAAGAGTGCAAAAACGATTGAGCTTTCAGATAATGCGTTTTTTATTGATAAATATGTGGAAAATATGATGTTTTAACGGAGCCCTGCCAGGCTCCGTTTAATTTTGTGATTTTGACAAAAAAAAGACAAAGAATTTTTCGTTTTTGTCTTGCAAAAGGCTTTTAATAATGTTATACTGTCGGTGAATTGAAAGCAGGTGGAAAAATGATAAGAAAAGCAAAAATGGAAGAGCTTGACGAGATTCTTTCCGTTTATGATTTTGCAAGAAATTTTATGA
>JAUNRD010000289.1 GCA_030535815.1 Clostridia bacterium | reverse complement strand
CAACTACCTCTTCGCTTGTGCATGCTACGAATGCGAATACCATCATAACAGCCATTAAGAGAGCGAGTAACTTCTTCATCATTTTCCCTCCATTCATAAAAAAATTTATTCATATTGGAACGAGACTAATTTTACCACCTGAAAAACCTTTTGTAAAGATACAAATTTAACAAAAAAACAATGCTTAAATATACATTTTTGTTCTGTTTTTTGTGCATTTTATGCAAAAGCTGTGATTTTAGCCAAAATCTTTTTCAATATGACGAAATAGGCGCCATTCCGTCATCTTCGCCTTTTATGAGATTTTTAATTATAACTTCGTATTTTCCGCTCGGCGCATCCACCTCTACCGTATCTCCCACCTTATGTCCAAGCACAGCCTTACCGAAGGGCGACTCTTTGCTTATAAGCTGTTTTTCAAAATCGTTTCTTATGGTGGTAACTATCCGGAAAGTCATTTCCATATCGGTAATTGAAACATACGCCGTCACAATATCGTAAAGCCCAACCGTGTCCGAATCAGAATTATCTTCAATCACCTTTGCGGTTTTTATCATATTCTGAAGGTATCTTATGCGGCTTTCGTTTTTATTTTTAAGGCGCTTCGCTTCCTTATATTCGGCATTTTCGGATAAATCTCCGTAGGCGCGGGTGCGTTTAACCTCCTCAAGCAGCTCATAGCGAAGAGTAACCGTACGGTATTCAATTTCCTCTTTCATTTTTTGGATATCAATTTTTGTAAGCTCGTCGTGCATAGTTCCTCCTAATCTGCTAAACAGGTAAACTTATGTTTCTTTGTGGGAAGAGAAATTATTATTCCGATTGCCATAAGCCCTGCCCACACAAGTATGAGATTTCCCCAACCGATAACCGATGCCGCATTTGAAAAAATCTTAGTAGATGCCGCAGCCGCCATATAGCTTAAGAAATCAAGATAGCCGGTTGCGCTTGATACCATACCGGTGTCTCTGAGGGAAGGGCAATACCTGCACCACATCATGGAGGCGGCTCCGCAGGATGACATAACAGCAATAACCATAATTACTATATTTATATAGGGACTCTTAACGAAATATAAGAGGCTGAAAAATACCGTTGATATGGTAAACATAATTAAAATCGTAAGATCCATATTTCTTTTAAGCAGTTCGTATGTTCCCACGGATATAAATGTTGTAAATGATATAATCACCGAGGCTGCGGCAAATATGGCAGAAGCCTTTTCCGCAGAAAAACCTAAATACTGATTGAAATACGTGGGCATCCAGAATACCACCGTGGTCCTTATAACACCGGTAATTATGGAAATCACGGTAAACTTAAGAATTCTTCTTTCAATTAAAACCTTGATTCCACCCTTTTTCTCTTCTTCTATTTTCTTAAACCTGTTATAGCGTACAATTCCTTTTCTTTCAAAGCCTGCACAAACTGCAAAAAACACCATTGCCATTCCCGTTAAAATTGCACTGCCGGCGTAAATTACACCCTGCCACGCAAATACACTTGCTGCAAGTCCTGCGGCAGGAGCTCCCACAAAGCCTGCCACCTCATAACCAAGAGAGCACCTCGTAGCATAAACAGGCTCCGTATTTTCTGCCACTATTTTCGTCATAGGCCCGTAAATCATGGAAAGGAAAAAGCCCGTCACACCGTAGGCAATTACGGCACCCGTTTCATTTGCCGGAAGAAACAAAGGTATAAGCAGATTTGCGATACCCGCAAATAAAAGACCGCCGCTTATCATATATCTTGCCTTTATCCTGTCGCCTATATACCCGTTTATAAGCTGACCGATGGCGTATGTAAGAAAGTAAACCGAGGACATATTGCCGATTAAGCTATCTGACATACCCATATGAGGCGCAATTGCACCAAGTGTATTTCTTGCAAAGTAAACCGCCAGATACGAAAGAGAGCAAAGAGCACCTATACACAGGGCGTTCATTGCTTTTTTGTTTTGCATCATTTTCCCTAAGCCACTCATTTTTATCTCCTTTATACTGTTATAAGTTTATCTTTCTGTCCTTGAAATAATATTCTTTGTCGTGTTCGTTTATCTCCCTTAATACCCTGCAGGGATTTCCCACCGCAACCACATTTCCGGGGATGTCCTTTGTAACTACACTTCCCGCTCCGATTACGGTATTATCCCCTATGGTTACGCCCGGAACAACAATGACTCCTGCTCCAATCCAGCAGTTTTTGCCTATTTTAACACTTGCATTGTACTGATATACCTTTTCCCTTAAGGGAGGATAAATGGGATGACCTGCCGTTGCAATTGTCACATTGGGGCCGAACATAGTATTATCTCCCACATATATATGAGTATCGTCAACCAGTGTAAGGTTGAAGTTTGCATATATGTTATTTCCGAAATGAACGTGTGCTCCGCCCCAGTTTGCGTGAAAAGGTGGCTCGATATAACAATCCTTTCCGATTTCGGCAAACATACATTCAAGCATTTTACTGCGCTTTTCCATTTCCGACGGACGGGTAGCATTGAAATCGTAAAGCTTTTCAAGGCATTTTCGCTGCTTAGCAAGTATCTCCTTATCTTCGGGAAGATAAAGCTCTCCCGAATGCATTTTATCAAAATCGCTCATAGTTTCTCCTTAAAGTGCTGTTTCATCAATTGTTTTGAGTTCTTCCTCTGTAAAAGATATATTCTCCAGCATCTTCACGTTTTCTCTTATCTGACTTGCCTTGGATGCACCGATTAAAACGCTTGTTACGCCTTCTTTTGCATAAACCCAGGAAAGCGCCATCTGCGAAAGTGACTGTCCTCTTTCCTTTGCGATTTCGTTAAGCTTTTCAATTTTTCCGAGGCGTTCTTCTGTTATATGACTTTCCTTTAAGAATCTGCCGTCGGTTTTAATTCTGCTGTCCGAAGGAATCCCCTTAAGGTAGCGGTCTGTAAGTAAGCCTTGCGCAAGAGGACTGAAGATGATTACGCCCTTCTTTTTGGAAATAGCTGCATCAATTATTCCCGACCTTTCGGCCCCGCGGTCAAAAATTGAGTATCTGTTCTGATTTATGATGAAGGGACACTTTAAGTCATCAAGCATTTTGGAGGCTTCCTTCATTCTCTCTCCGTCATAGTTTGAAAGTCCGATGTATAAAGCCTTTCCGCTTTTCAC
>JAUNRD010000288.1 GCA_030535815.1 Clostridia bacterium | reverse complement strand
AACCCCAAGGAAAGAACTCTCCTTTTAGTTTGCGAAGAGGGAGAAGAGGAGTATAACAAGGACAAATTCGTTATTGAAAACGTGTTTATGGAAATTGTAAACTCTCCCAATGAACTTAAAAAGAACACCCTTTCCAAGGTTGCAAGAATGCACAAGGTTGACCGTGTTGTAATAGAATATAACGGAATGTGGAACTTAACGGACCTTTACGAAAACCTGCCGGACAACTGGATTATCTATCAGCAGATTATGTTTGCCGACAGCGAAACCTTTATTACTTACAATGCCAATATGCGTCAGCTTATGGTGGACAAGTTAACCGATTGCGAGCTTGTGGCAATAAACCGTGTGACGGATAAAACCGACAAGGAGCAGATTCATAAAATTATCCGCGGCACAAACCGCCGTACACAGATAATATACGAATATATAAACGGCGAGCTTGAGTATGACAACATAGAAGACCCCCTGCCCTTTGATATAAACGCACCCATCATCGAAATCGAGGACAAGGATTACGCCATCTGGTATCGTGATATGATGGAGGAGCCCGGAAAATACGAAGGGAAAACCGTTAAGTTCAAGGGTATGGTTGCACGCCCGAAAGAGCTTGACGAAAAGGGACTTCTTATCGGACGTAAGGTAATGACCTGCTGTGCTGACGATATTGCCTTCCGTCCCATCGCCTGCGAATCTGATAAGGCGATAGAGGCAGAAAATGCCCTATGGTACACTCTTACAGCGAAAATAATAATGAAACAGCATAAGCTTTATACCCAGAAGGCTCCCGTACTGGTGCTTAAAGAAATTGAAAAGGCAGAAGCACCCGTCGAGGAAGTAGCCACATTTTATTGAGAAAAATATTGCACTTTTATAAAAAGCGCAATATTTTTGTATTTTTGGCAAAAAAGCGTAATAATTCCATTGAAAAAAATAAAATAATAGGCTATTATGTAAATTAGCGGAAAGTTGTTATAAAAACACTTTATAATGATAGACAGCTTTTGATTTTTATTGTATTATAAAGAAAAAACGGAGGGATTTTTATGTTTGAATTTAAAAATTACGAATTTAAGGTTCCCGGCGAAATTGTAAAAAAAGTAGATAGCGATGCCGTTCGCTATATAATCGATGGTAAGCCCCTTATGCACAGAGAATTTACTTTGGATGGCGAAAGCGAAATAGAGCTTGACGACTATGTTGTTATGGAATATTCCGCGCCTGACCTTCAGAGATTTTTTATGCTCCGTCAGAATGTGCTCCTCGGCATAACAGACGGTGAGGACGGTAACGAGGTTGAAAAGGGTATCCTTGCCGCAAACGAAATGATGACGGACGGCCTGGTGCACAGAATTATTGCAAAGTGCGAAAAGGGCAAGTATAAGAGACTTCGCCTTCGCCTCAGAAGCAGGGCACCCCACGTTGAATTTAATATATATAAGCTTTACACCTGCTCCTATGATGAGCTTCCGAAGAGATTTGCAGAAACTGCAGTAAATGAAGAGGGCTTTAAGACAATTGACCTTTCTGCTTATGTAAACGACACTTACGCCGATGAGCCCGGAAAGGTCGACGGTGGCGTAGGCTTTGCCAGCGGAACCTTCGGCGTAGAGGGAATTCCCTTTGCGCTTACAGGTAAAATCCTTCGTCCAACACCTCCTCCTGCGGAAAACGAGGACTTAATCACTAACTTTAATAAAGAGGGCGTAAAGAGACAGCTCTGCCGTCCCGAAAGCCGCGAAAGCCGCTTTGAAATTCCCGTAAATTCCGAAGCGAAGGAAATTTACTTCGTTTTATATATGGATAAGAAAATCCACGAGCGCTGGGGCTTCTGTGCTCCCGATCCCACCATCCTCGGCGGCAGCCAGGGTGAGGTTATGATGCCTATAAAGATTAACGATATTGAGCGTTATGCGGTTTATATCAATTATGAGGACGGCACTGTTGACGAGTGCTTCCCCGAAAATATCAAAAATCACCGCCACGAAATTACGGGTGAAACCGGCGTTTACGGCGTAAGAACCAACGGCAAGAAAATAAAGAGCATCGGCTTTGAGGACAGACTGATTGAAACAGACCTTTCCCTTTGTGCACTTACATTAAATACGGATGCTCCTCTTTTAACGGGTGAAGCTTTCCCCGAGCGTAACAAGGGGCACGAAGCTGACTTTAATTATGAAGGAAAAATCACCCTTGAAGGCGACATCTTAAAGGTGGAAAACGGCGGATTTTATGCCGAGTTCAATACAAAGGGCGGGCTCTTTACGGAAAAGGTAATATCCGCATATTCCGATGCTATGACAATTAAGGGTGCTCTTCTTAAGGTAAGAGAGGGAGATTCTCTAATCGAAAACTTTGAAAGAGTTGCTGTCTTGGTTTCCGATGAAGCAAAAATTACCTATCGCCATAAGGACCTTTACATAACCATTAAAATTTCCCTTGACCAGAAGGACGGAATAAAGCTTAATATGCAGGCTGAAAATAGGGGCGAGGAAATAACTCTTGGTATACTTTTCCCCGTAATTTCCGACATTAAGTACGGAAGTAGCGAAGACACATGGTACTTCCTTCCTAAATATCAGAACACCGAAAGTAACGGTTCCTGCTATGTTTATGAAGAATCCGCACCTTCATATCCCATGCAGTTTATGGATATTTTCTCACCCGAAAAGGGCGCAGGCTTTGCTCTTAATACGAGAGAGCGTGACCTTAAGGTAAGAAAATACGCTTTAATCAAGCAAAACGGCAGAACAGATGCCTTCGTTGAATATCCTTCGATGTATGTGAAGATTAAAAACGATTCAATGTTTAAGGGTACGGAAACCGTGCTTTACGTTCATAAGGGGGACTGGCACGCATCCTACAAAAGCTATAAAGAGTGGCTTGATTCCTGGTATGAGCCCTATAAGTGTCAGAATAAGAAATGGTACAGACAGAAGTTCTGGCTGGTTGCGGAAATTCCCGACTTCATAGAAACAAGACTTATCTATAAGTTCCCCGTATGGTATGAAAAGGAAAATAACAAGTACAACTTCCGTATGATTATGGACGAAATGACAAAGATATACGGAGAAACTCCCGATATCCTTCATATGTGGGCGTGGACCTGGTCAGAAGAATATAAGCATATGCTCTGGGGTA
>JAUNRD010000287.1:1206-3149 GCA_030535815.1 Clostridia bacterium | reverse complement strand
GAGGTGTGGGCTACATTAAGGAGTATGGCTTTATTCCTCACGACAAGAGTAACGAAAGGGAAGAGGTGTCAAGATGTATGGAGCATGCTATTGCCGATGCTTCTTTGGCTAAGGTTGCAAAGATGCAGGGCGATGCTGATGCTGCCGAATATTTTGGTAACCGCAGCAAGTCTTGGGAGAAGTATTACGACCCGGCAATGCGTCTGGTGCGTGCACGAAATTTGGACGGAAGTTGGAAAGAACCTTTCGACCCTTATATGGCCAAGCATCATGCTGACTTCAGCGAGGGTAACGCATGGCAGTACACGTGGCTGGTTCCTCATGATGTGCAGACATTGGTGGATACGCTCGGTGGTCCCGAAGCGTTTACAGCCAAATTGGACAGCTTCTTTGTGGACGAGAATGGAAGAGAGAATTTCGGCGCTGATGTTACGGGTCTTATCGGCCAGTATGCTCACGGAAACGAGCCCAGCCATCATATTGTTTATCTTTACAACTACGTAGGCCATCAGGAGAAGTGTGCCGAGAAGGTGCGCCGGATTCTTAACGAGCTTTACTTTGATGACCACAGCGGTGTTTGCGGTAACGAGGATGCCGGACAGATGTCAGCATGGTATATTCTTTCTGCATTGGGCTTCTATCAGGTTGATCCCGCTGCCGGAGAATTCCAGTTTGGTTCCCCCCTTGTGCATAAGGCAGTGATGAACGTTGGTAACGGCAAACAGTTTACTGTGATTGCTCACAATAATTCGATGGAGAATATCTATATTCAAGAGGCCAAACTTAACGGTGCTCCCATTGAAGGAACCGGCATTACTTACGAACAGATTAAGGCCGGAGGTGTACTTGAGTTTACTATGGGTCCCGCTCCTGTAAAGTAATTGCAGGATAGTCTGAACCATAAGAAAAGCGCGAACTTAGGCTCGCGCTTTTCTTATTATCGGAATAATGTTTCTTAATAGGATTATTTATATAATTTGTTGAGTTTCAAAATAGCTTCATTAAGTTCGCGGCTGTTTACTTTATAGTCGTCACGAAGGTTCATCAGGCTGTCATAAACATCAATGTGTCCCGAGTATTTCTTTTCGATAATTACATTGTCCTTTTCGCGTATAAACGCATAATTGTCCTTATTGCCCACAATGTGCCAATCGCGTGAGCAACTATCTTCGAGCATATGTCCTACTCCAAGGTCGCTAACGTCATTTTGCACGCCAAGGACGGACTTCAGCAACGTTGGAGCAATATCATAGTGGGTGGTTCTGTGGCGACGTACGGCAGCCGCTTGTGAGGCGTCGAAGTACAGTAGCGGCACGCGCAACTGTACGGGGGAATAATTGCTGTTGTGTCCCCAAAAGTTCTTCTTATTTTCGTTAAACTCCTGTCCGTGGTCGCCGGTAATAACAACGACGGTATTATCGAGCAGTTTCTTCTCCTCGAGACAATTAATCACTCGTCCCACAAGAGAATCTATCTGGAACAGGCAGTTGCGGTACAAATTCCAGAAGGGGGTGGGGTCAGTATCGTTGTTAAGGGCCAGATAGTTGGCAAAATTCCACGAAGGGGTGAAACGTGTCAATTTGTCGGCGGGAAGTTCGTATCCGTGTGCAAGGTCGTAGAACAATAGCGAATAGAATGGACGCTCGTTGTTGCTACTGTTTATATAGGAAATAAACTCATCGGTAATTTCGCAGTCGCGGTCGTAGACGGTCTTTCCTTTCGACTCTATTCTCAGGTTGGGAACATTGGCGAACAGCAGACGCGCAAAAGGCGGGTAGACTAATGTTGCGCTCGAAAAGGCCTTTACGTCGTACCCTTCGGCAAGCATCTGTTCTACCAGCAACGGCTGCGTACCGGCTGCCTCAATGTCGCTGCGGAAATATGCCGGCAGCCCGAAAAACATTCCGAAAGTGCTGCCTGTTGTACCGTTACTGCTACTCAGA
>JAUNRD010000287.1:0-1196 GCA_030535815.1 Clostridia bacterium | reverse complement strand
AATTCCAGATGTTGGGAAAAACCTCGGGGCTCCACGAACGGCTGTTCCACGAGTCAATAACAATCATTACAATATTTTTGGGAACAGTGTCAGGCTGCACAACAAGTTCATTAGCGGGGTAATTAAGCCCCGATGCTCCGTCGCTGCCAAGGCCGGCAGTGGTAAGTGTCTCTTTGGAAACAACGCCCAATTTATGCAAAAAACGGTTGGCAGTCAATGGAAAATAGTACGGCACAATGGGTGCGCTGCGTATTACAGATGCTGTTTTTACAACAGCGGCATAAGCATGAATGCCGTTAGAGAAAAGCAATGCTGCTACAATCAACAGCGATGCAGGCACCGCTGCCACATAGTTCCACCGTTTAACAACAAGGCTGCACACGCGTCTGACGGCAGCCGCCGCAAGGACTATGAATAGAAAAGCAGCAACCAACTTTATATATATTGAAGCATTAAATTGGAAAATATCGCCCGCACCTTCGCTGAAGAGCATGTCAAGCACAAAGCCGTTTATGTGGAACCTGTACTGCGAATAAACAAGGCCGTTCATTATAAAAAATGCCACAAGTAACACAGTCAGGCTCACATGCAGCAGCGACGATGCACGTACGCTTTTTGTAACAGCATAAAGGGCCGCCGACAGAATAAAAGGCACCAATGCAAATACCGACGCCCACGATAGTGTGGCGGTAATATAGAAACACCAGCCTTGCGCGTCCATAGCCTGTGCTACGGCACTGCCTGCTATATACGAAGCGAATATTCCACCAAGCACAAGTGTCGATACAAAGAAATAGAGAAATGCGCCCTTAAAAAAACAGCGAGCATTGTTTGTGCAATTGCTTGTCATAATGTATTGTGTTTTCTATAAATAGATATTTGTCGGGCGCAAAATTAGCAAATAAATATGTAACCATAGTTTATAAAAGGAAACAATTTTATAATTTTGTCCGCGAAAAGCGAATAATAGAACACTGCGTGATAAAAAGCATGAATACAAAAAAAATACTCCCTCTGCCCTTTGCATTTATATGCAATATTGCACTCGCATATATAATACTGATGCTGTGCAGGTTTATATTCTTGGCTGTAAATTACGAACTATACGCCGACGCTCTTGCAACCAATAGTTTCGAGGATTTATTACGCGGCTCGCTGCTGTTTGACACGGCTGCCGTATGCTATCTGAATATACC
>JAUNRD010000286.1 GCA_030535815.1 Clostridia bacterium | reverse complement strand
CAGAGGCTTATAGCCTCAGTGCAAACCACCCGTTTGACGGGTGGTTATGATTTTGTAAGATATTTTTCAATCGGCTCGTCCCCGACGAAAAGTCCCGATATAACGGCGCGGTCGCCCTTTATGCGGATGGTCACATAGGTTTTAAGTGTAGCATCATTCAAAATCTTCTCTGCTTCCGGTGCCAGAGTTTCTTCCATATAATATCTGTCAAAGGGAATGCGGAAGGATTTTTCCCATTCACTTACGAGATAAAGCCTGCCTTCGGGCTTTTCAGAAACGGTTTCGGAAATGTAGAAAAATCCGTCCTCGCCTTCACTTAAAATTCCGTATCTGCCGCTTTTATTTTCGGGATAGGTTTCCCCCGGATAGGAAAGGGAAACATATCTTCCTCGGAAGGCATCATAAGGATCGATGGGCTCCACAAGCATTTTTATCTCTTCGCCGTAAATTAATACGCCGTATTTATCCCATATCATATAGCAGGGATAGATAAGCTGGAGAACAACGGTTAAAATTATAAGTATCGTTAAAGCTTTCTTCATTTTGTCTCTGCCTCCTTTGCCTTTTTCGCTTTTGTGAGATAAAGATTAAATAAGAGGAATCCGATTCCGAGGAAAAGGAAGATAAAGCCTCTTGCAAGTAAGGGAAGGTCAACATCCAGAAAACGGATAAGCACAAGATAACAGAAGGAAATCATTCCCACGTTGGAATAAATCAGGCTTACGCGCTTTACTCCGATTGTAATGAAATATACACTTAAGGCAAGGAGCAGTAAATTCATAATAATCATAAATACTGTGGGAGCGATTCCCTTGTCAAGTCCGAAAAGAAGCCATATGCCGCGGACGATGAAAACCGTAAAGGGGATAAAGGCAAGGGATGGTGTTTTCTCCTTTTTGATTTTCACGCCTTCGGCAAAAAGCGCAGAAAGCATTATTACGGCGGTGAGTACGGGAATGAGCGCGCCAAGGAAAGCATCGCTGTCTTCCCATAGCCAAATGGTGCTTAAGGTAAACATAGTAATTATTGTGCCGCCCATTGAAAGTGCCTTATAAAGCCTTCCTGTTTTTTCATAAAGGAAGGAAAGGCTTGAGAGCAAGGTCATAAAGGAAAGTAAGATGAGTGAGAAATTGTCGCGCTCAAAAATTGTCGCGGTGAGGATGTATATAAATACCGATATAGCTGTAAGAATTGCAAGGTAAAGTGATTTTGCGTTTTCCTCCTTGAATTTTGTAACCGAATAAACGATGCAGGGGATAAGTAAAAACAATGTGATTAAGGGTGCATTGTTGCCTTCCAGACAAAAGCCGCCGTTTAATGCCGCCCAGTAGCATACGATAAGGGGTGATACGGCATTTATCAGCACCATGGAGGGAAAGGTAAGTATTCCGCATATTAAAAGATAGTCGGAAAGGTCAACGGGGATGTGGAAAATCTGGTGAATAAGGGCAACGGTTGAAAAAATACCCGCCGAATTAAGAATTGCGGCACCTTCCCGGAAGGCGGTGCTTTCACGTTTTTTAAGATGAGTATAAATGATAAGCGCCTGGGAGAGGAGCAGGGGAAGAAAGGCAATAACTGTGCGGACAGCCGTAGGCAGGGCATACCACCAGTTGTTTGCACCAATTAAAATTATGCCAAGACCGATGAAAACGGTTCCGATAATTGAGAAAAGAACGGTTAAAAGCCCCATGTTCTTTTTCGGCACATAGCGGGATTTTAAGGTTTCGGCAACATCGGATGATATAAGCTCTTCCTTTTCCCAGGCGTCAATTTCGCCCAGCATCCATTTTTCTTTTTTCATTGGCACCACTCCTTTTTATGGTTTCTTTAAGATGAGTATACTATAAAAAGATAAGCAGAGCAAGACTTTAGAGCAAAAAAACTGTAAAAATTTTCAAAAATTATATTGACTTTAATATGCGTCTAGTATATAATTGTACTTGTACGAAACATATGCGAAAGGGGGCCGCGATAAAAATGCTTAAAAGTATTATCAAAAGGCACAGCAAAATCGATCCTCTGTCAGAAACCGAGATAGAGATAGTGAGGGCGGCGACAAAGCTCTTTTTAGAGCAGGGCTTTTCAAAAACCACCCACAGGCAGATTGCCGCAGAATCGGGCATAGGCCTCGGTACAATAACATATCATTACAGAGTAAAGGAAGATATGTTAAAGGTTTTAATTGAGGAGCTTATGGATTTTCACCTGGATATCATAGAGGATTCGGAGGAAGAAACAAAGGATCCGCTTTTTGCCTTTGCGTTAGAGATTGCGGTGCAGATTGCACTTTGCGACAGCGACCCGAAGGCGTGGGACTTATACTTTGCGGCATACAGCCACCCTGCCACCTTTGACTATATCAAGGACTGGGGCGCAAAGAAAAACTTCCATTTATTAAAGGAGCGGTTTCCGGGAAAGACGGAAGAGGATTTCAGAAAAATCGAAAACGTCATAAGCGGAATGGAGCTTGCGGCATTCACCACCCCCACGGACAGATACTTTACAATGAATGATAAAATCTCTCTCTTTTTAGAGTCGATGCTGAAGGTATACGAAATCGGCGAAGAGGAGCGGAAAGAAACAGTTAAGCGGGTCATCGCACTTGACCTTTGCAAAATCGCAAAGGAAATGTTTGACAGGTTTGTAAAAAGAATTTAGTAAATGAGAAATGCATTTAAGAAAGGACTGGTGTTTATGAAAAAAGATTTAAGGAAATTAACGGCGTGGATGCTTACATTGGCGATGCTTGTGACGCTTATCCCCGGCTTTACCATAGGGGCAGGTGCGACGGAAATTTTCGAAATAACGGAAGTTGACGAAGTTGAGCTTATGGCAGCAGAAGAGGTAAGTGAGCCTGCTTCTTCTGTGTACAACATATGGGCCGGAGATAAGCAATTCACTTCAGAAAATCTGACTATCAGCGATAACAACGGCGGTACAGCGACCTATGACCCCGACACTAATACCCTCACGCTGAATAACTTTACCTACTCCGGTGAGGGTCGCCTGTTATATGGGCGTCCCTCCGGCGCTACTGCCATCAGCTATGACGATGCAGACACGCTGAATATTGTGCTCGTGGGCGAGAGCAGCGTTACCTGCAGCAACACAACCACCGAGTTTAACTCCGGCATATGGGTTGCTAACGGCAGTGTCTCT
>JAUNRD010000285.1 GCA_030535815.1 Clostridia bacterium | reverse complement strand
ACACAGTAATGTGCCAAAATCGTGGATTTTGGGCGATTTATCCCTAAGAAGTACCACCGTTCTGAAGTCTGTTTTTTTCTTGTCTTGGGAGGATTATTGATTTGTAATTATAAAATGAATTGATTTTTATTTATCACTTATTATTTTTTCGATTTCATCGCTGTGACAAAGAGTGCTTAAATATATTTTTCCGAATTTGCTTGTGTCGCAAAGGAGATAACTCTTTTTGGAATTTTTAATCATTATTTTCCGCATAGAATTTTCAAGGATTGAATTATCTGAAACAATGCCTTCATCAGACACTCCGCGGCAGGAAAAAAATGCAACATCGGCATTATAGCCTGCTAATGTTTTTTCGGCATCTGTTCCCACATAAGAAAAGGATTCAAGAGTCATTTCGCCTCCGGTACAAATGGTTTTGACGCCCATTGATGCGGCTTCAAGTGCTGTTTTTGCTCCGTTAGTAATTACTAAAATATTTTTGAATTGAGCAAGATGCGGAAGCAAATGAAATACGGTAGTCGAAGCATCGAGCATTATTACATAACCGTCTTTGATATACGATGAAGCTTTCACCGCAATTATCTGCTTCGACTGATTTTGTTCAAAGTGGCGGATATAAAGAGGGATACGCTGATCGGGAGAAGTGGTTTTCAGCGTAACAATTCCCTTTTTTCTGGTTACCAGATTTTTATCCTGGAGTTGGATAACATCTCTTCTCACTGTCGGTTCGCTGATAAAGAGCTTTTCCGAAAGCTCTTTTACCGAATGTGGTTTTTGTGCCAGAAGATTTATATATTGACTTTCACGGTTGTAAATAGACATTTGTACACCTCTTGTAATCAAAATGTGTTCATCATAATCATTATTATAATCAAATTGTAATCAAAAAGTCAATATGTTTTTTAAATATTGATTATTTTCGGAAAGGGACTATAATTTAATTTATATAATTTGATTGGGAGAGAGTTTGATGTTTGAAAATGTGAGCGGGAAAAACTGCCCTTGCGGTAAAGAACATATTTTTTCATCAAAAGTAGTAATGGGAAAGGGAGCGATAAATCAACTGCCCGAAATACTTGGTGAAATGAATCTGAAAAGAGCATTTATATTTGCCGATAAAAACACCTGTCGGGCAGCAGGCGAAAGAGTAATTGAAATTTTAGAAAAGGCAGGGATAAGAACCAAAAAATATATCTTTGCAGAGGAAAATTTAGAACCAGGCGAAGCAAATGTCGGTCTTGCCGTAATGAATTTTGAGCCCTCATCTGATGTTGTAATCGGCGTGGGTTCAGGAGTCATAAATGATATAAGTAAGATAGTTTCCAATGCATCCGGAAAAAAATACATAATTGTGGGAACTGCACCTTCTATGGACGGCTATGCTTCTGCTACTTCATCAATGACGATGGAAGGACTTAAAATTTCCCTCAACAGTAAATGTGCCGATGTTATTATCGGAGATACGGACGTTTTGTGCAATGCACCTATGAAAATGATGTTATCTGGTCTTGGAGATATGCTGGCAAAATACGTTTCTATTTGTGAGTGGCGTATTTCCCATATTATAAACGGCGAGTATTATTGTGAAGATGTAGCACAGCTTGTAAGGAGTTCTTTGAAAAAATGTGTGGATAATTCCGAGGGGCTTTTGCAGCGGGATGAAGAGGCTGTAAAAGCGGTTTTTGAAGGTCTTATAATTTGCGGTGCGGCAATGAAATTTGCAGGTCTTTCAAGACCTGCTTCGGGAATAGAGCATTATCTTTCCCATATATGGGATATGCGCGGAGTCGAGTTTGGCACAAAAGTTGAGCTTCACGGAATTCAATGTGCCATTGGAACTTTAATTGCAGTAAAGCTTTACGAAAAAATAAAAAATATAACTCTCGACAGGGAAAAGGCGTTAAGTTATGCCGAAAGTTTTGATTACGGTAAATGGTGCAAAGATTTAAGGGCATTTCTCGGCAAGGGGGCAGAAAGTATGGTTGCACTTGAAGAAAAAGAGCAGAAATATAATAAGGAAAACCATAAAAAACGCCTTGAAATTATTCTTGACAAATGGGACGCTGTTATAAATATCATAAACGAAGAATTGCCGTCATCAGATGAGCTTTTGAATTTATTTTCGAAAATCGGTATGCCAAAGTCGGTAAATGAAATCGGCATCGACGGGGATATTTTGCCAATGACTTTCAAAAGCGCAAAAGACATAAGAGATAAATATGTTCTTCCTCGGCTTTGCTGGGATCTTGGAATTTTGGATGATATAGCGGAGGAGTTATTATGATATATAATTACGCAAAAAATATAGAGGTTATAGAAGAAACTGATGTTTTAGTTGTGGGAGGCGGTCCTGCGGGAATTGCCGCTGCGGTGGCGGCATCAAGGATGGGGGTAAAAGTTATACTGGCAGAACGTTTTGGCACCGTAGGTGGAAATTTAACCCTTGGAAATGTAAGCCCTATTTTGGGGAAGGTGTCGGAAGGCACTATCTATGACGAAATCGTAAGCCTGCTTTCCGAAAAGCACAAGGACGAAGAAAAAATAGAGACCAGAAACGGCAAAGAAATACACATTGATGCTGAAGAAGCAAAAGGAATTTTGATAAAATTCTTAAAAGATAACAATGTTTCGGTTATGCTTCAGTCAGCTCTGGCAGATGTTATAACAGAGAACGAAGAAATAAAAGGTGTTATTCTGACAACCCATATGGGACTTAAAGCTGTTATGGCAAAAAGAGTGGTGGATGCAACGGGAGACGGTATAGTGGCATATCTTTCGGGATGCGAGTATGAAATGGGGCGAGATGACGGCTTAACCCAGCCGGTGACCTTGGAATTTACCGTAGATAATGTGGATGAAAGCCGTGCCATTATGTGCTTTGGAGGAAGTGACCCCGTAACTCTTCCCGATGGAAGAAAATATTCCGAATTTTGCAAAGAGTGTGAAGCAAAGGGAATCCTTCCCGAAAATGTTTCAATAGTACGCCTTCATAAAACCTTTTACAAGGGCGAGCGCAATGTAAATGCAACACAGATGAATGAAATTAACGGTCTTAAATATGAAGATTTATATAAGGCGGAGGTTACCTTGCGTAACCAGATAGAAAGAGTAATAGATTTCTTGCGCAAATATAACCCGGTATATGAAAACTGTATGCTGA
>JAUNRD010000284.1 GCA_030535815.1 Clostridia bacterium | reverse complement strand
AGGAGGCAATATTATGGATAAAAGAATTGTTTTTACAAAAGTAAACACAGCAGAGCTTTTAGATGTTCCGGAGCTTGAAATGAATGATTACGCAATAAAGGTTAAAACAGCGGTAAGCACAATAAGCCAGGGAACAGAAAGAGCGAATATCACCGGTGATACAAACGTGAATATTGAAAAAGAAGTAGCCGAGGCGGTATTTCCCAGATACTCCGGTTACAGCTCTTCGGGCATAGTCGTTGAAAAGGGAAAATTCGTAAAGGACTTTGAGATAGGCGACCGTGTTGCAATGAGCTGGTCATCCCATAGAGGATATAATGTGCTTTCGTCGCAGAATGTTGTTAAAATTGAAAGCGAAAAGGTGTCATTGGAAGAAGCTTCGATTTTCCATATAGCAACCTTCCCCCTTGCGGCAATAAGAAAAACAAGGCTTGAAATCGGCGAATCCTTAATGGTTATGGGGCTTGGAATACTGGGACTTTTGGGCGTTCAGCTTGCAAAATTGGCAGGCGCCGCTCCCGTAATTGCGGTTGATCCCATAAAGGAAAAAAGGGAAAAGGCCCTTTTACTTGGCGCAGACTATGCCTTTGACCCCTTTGAAGCAGATTTTGTCGAAAAGGTAAAGGCGGTAACAGGCGGCGGAGTAAATACGGCAATAGAAGTTACGGGACAGGGAGCAGGTCTTAACGAAACCCTTGACTGCATGGCAAAATTCGGCCGTGTTGCACTCCTGGGATGCACAAGAAATAAAGACTTTACCGTGGATTATTACAGAAAGGTGCACGGACCCGGCATAACCTTAATCGGAGCGCATACCCTTGCAAGACCGGGTGTAGAGTCTCATCCCGGTTGGTTTTCAACTAAGGATGATATGAAAACGGTTGCAAAGCTTTCTGAACTCGGAAGACTTAATCTTAAAGCGCTTATAGACGAAACCCATTCACCCTATGAATGTGAAAAAGTTTATGAAAGACTTATAAACGATAAAAATTTCCCCACGGTAGTGCAGTTTGACTGGAGTGATATAAAATGAGAAAGGTAAAAATAGCCCAGATTGGTACGAGCAGATATTCACACGGAAACGTAATTTTCGGCTCGCTCAAAAAGAACAGCGACGTTTTTGAAATTGCAGGCTATGTAATGCCCGAAAACGAGAGAGAAAAATGGCCCGGAAATATGGAGGCTTTCAAAGCTCATAAGGAGCTTACCATTGAAGAAGTTCTTAACGATCCCGAAATTGAAGCTGTAACCATAGAAACGGAAGAAAAATATCTTACAAAATATGCTCTTCTTGCAGCAAAGGCAGGTAAGCACATCCATATGGAAAAGCCCGGCGGATGCGACGTTGCGGAATTCTGTAAGATGATTGAAGCGGTAAAAGAGGGGAAAAAAGTTTTCCACACAGGCTATATGTACCGCTACAATCCTTATATTATGAGACTTATGGAAAGGATAAAGGCAGGCGAGCTTGGCGAAATAATAAGCGTTGAAGCGCAGATGAGCGGATACCACCCGAAGGTGCAAAGAGAGTGGCTTTCTGAATACAATGGCGGAATACTCTTTTTCCTCGGATGCCATTTAATTGACCTTATTTACGGCATTATGGGTAAGCCCGACGAAATTATTCCCTTAAGCAGAAAGACGGGTACCGACGGACTTACTACAACCGACTTTGGTATGGCGGCGTTTACCTACAAAAAAGGCGTTTCCTTTGCAAAAACTACAGACGTGGAAATGGGCGGCTTTGCAAGAAGACAGCTTGTTGTTACGGGAACAAAGGGGACTGTTGAAATAAGACCCCTTGAAAATCATAAAGAGTATCCCACTACCACAAGCTCGTACAGAGAGGTATTTGACACCGCCTGGCTTTCGGATGTGGAATTTGTTACCACAGAAAAGTTTGACCGCTATGATGCAATGATGAAGTCTTTTGCCCAAATGGTAAGGGGCGAAAAGGAAAATCCGTGGAGTTACGATTATGAGCTTGAACTTTATAAAATTATAATGGAAGCATGTAAATAAAAGTAGAAAACTATGAAAGCGATACTTGTAAACGATGATAAATCTTTAAGATGGGATAACGTAGCTGATCCCGTGATAAAAAGTGAAGAGGTGCTGGTTGAAATTCACGCCGCTGCGTTAAACCGTGCGGATCTGATGCAGAGAGAAGGAGACTATCCTCCTCCTCCCGGATGCCCCGAATGGATGGGACTTGAAATCGCAGGTGTAATTACCGAAATGGGCGAGGAAGCAAAGGCAAAGTCAAACTGGAAGGTGGGCGACAAGGTTTGCGCACTCCTTGGTGGCGGTGGCTATGCAGAGTATGTAGCGGTAAAATACGATATGTTGATGCCCGTTCCCGAAAACTGCTCTATGGTAGAAGCTGCTGCAATTCCAGAAGCCTTTGCAACAGCTTACCTTAATCTCTTTATTGAAGGCGGACTGAAAGAGGGCAACACCCTTTTGATGAATGCAGGTGCATCGGGACTTGCCAGTGTAATTATTCCTATGGCAAAGGCGTTTGGCGCAAGGGTTATAACCACCGTTTTAAGCGATGAAATAAAAAATTCCATAAAGCATCTTAATGCGGACAGAGTTGTTGTTACAACAAAGGAAGATATCGCAGAAGTTCTTAAAGAGGAGCTTTCGGAAGGTCACGGAGTTGATGTTGCAATCGACTGCCTGGGCGGTGAAATTATGGGTAAGTGCATCCACTATCTTACACACGGTGCAAGGTGGATTATGATTGCGGCACTCGCCGGACAGAAAACAGAAATCGACCTTAAAAATATCTATGTAAGAAATGTCCGCATCATAGGAAGCACACTTCGTTCAAGAACGCCCGAAGTGAAGGCATATATCTTGGCTGAGCTTGTTAAAAACGTGTTCCCGAAAATTGAATCGGGCGAAATCAAACCTACAATTCACGCCGTACTTCCAATCGAGGAAGCAGAGGCAGCCCACGATATATTATATCAGGGAAAAAATGTAGGAAAAGTAGTACTCACAGTTAAATAATAAATATCCACCCGCATAGCGGGTGGTTTTTCATTTTCGGGTATAACCCTAATATTACTGGCTACGCACAAGTGCGTTTTTTATTGGCCTGCCAGCCATGCAAACTATTACTTGCTACCCATAAATGGGTTATCTTTTTGCTGGCTT
>JAUNRD010000283.1 GCA_030535815.1 Clostridia bacterium | reverse complement strand
GTGGACGGCTTTTCCGAGACAGAAGACATCGGAACTGACAACAGCGAAGCAGTGAAAAAGCTTCTTATGTTGGGTGCACTTTGCTGTGACGGCTCGGTCGTATTTGACGGTGAGGAAGAAAAGCATATCGGAGACCCTACCGAAACCGCTATCGTTCTTGCGGCACATAAAAACGGTATGCCGAAGGATAAACTTAATGAAAAGTTTTTGCGCCTTGCTGAAATTCCCTTTGACTCAGACAGAAAGTTGATGTCAACCGTAAACCTTATTGAAGGCAGAAAGATAGTAATTGTAAAGGGCGCTTTTGATATGATGGCAGAAAGGTGCATAAAGGGAAATCTTGAAGCGGCTAAGAGCTTTACTGAGGATATGAGTAAAGACGCTTTAAGAGTTTTGGCAATAGGCTATAAGGAAATTGACGAAGTTCCCGAAAATCCCACATCCGAAGCTCTTGAAAACGGACTTAATTTTATGGGGCTCGTAGGGATGATTGACCCGCCGAGACCCGAGGCGAAGGATGCCGTGGCGCTCTGCAGAAGAGCAGGAATCAAGCCTGTTATGATTACGGGAGATCACGTTGTTACTGCCTCTGCAATCGCAAAAGAGCTCGGAATTCTTTCAAAAGGCGATAAGGCAATTACGGGAAGCGAGCTTGACGCAATGACCGACAGAGAGCTTGATGAGCAGGTTGAAAACATTTCGGTTTATGCAAGAGTATCTCCCGAAAATAAAATAAGAATAGTCAAAGCTTGGCAGAGAAAAGATAAGGTTGTATCAATGACAGGCGACGGAGTAAATGATGCTCCTGCCCTTAAAGCCGCCGACATCGGCTGTGCTATGGGTATTACCGGCACAGATGTTGCAAAGGGTGCATCCGATATGACTCTGACAGACGATAACTTTGCAACCATAGTTGATGCCGTCAGAGAGGGCAGAGGCATCTATGAAAACATCAAAAAGGTTGTGGGATTTTTACTTGGTACCAATATCGGCGAGGTAATAACCGTGTTTATGGCAATGCTTCTGTGGCATAAAACACCTCTTCTTTCTATGCAGCTACTCTGGATAAACCTTGTTACAGACTCACTTCCCGCCATTGCTCTCGGTATGGAGGCTGTTGAAAGCGACGTAATGGATAAAGCACCCAAGCCGAAAAACGAAGGTATCTTTGCTCACGGTCTTGGTATCCGTGTGGTTCTTCAGGGCATTATGTTTGCAGTTCTTACCCTTTTCGGATTTAAGATGGGAGAAAATATGACAGGTACATTGGAAGGCGGCCAGACAATGGCGTTTATGATACTTGCCCTTTCCCAGGTCGTTCAGAGCTTCAATATGAGAAGCGAGCATTCTCTCTTTAAGATCGGAATGTTTTCCAATAAAAAGTTAAACGGTGCGGCAATGGTATCTGCGTTACTTGTGGCTCTTGTTTTATTCACCCCCTTAAGAGTGGCATTCGGACTTGTGATACTTCCCTTTAAGCTTTACCTTATTGCAGTTGGTCTGATATTTGTGCCGCTTCTGGTTATTGAAATAACAAAGGCGTTACGAAGCATAAAGAAATAATATTTTATATGTAAAAATTCCCGAAATGGTTGCAAAATCTTCCCTATGGTACTATAATCCGGGTATAACATAAAAAAAGGGAGATGTTTTTATGAAAAAATTCAGAGTAGGCGTTGTGGGCTTAGGTCACAGAGGAAGACTTATGTTTGCTCTTGCTGCAGATTCCTTTGATTCGGTCATTCCTGCGGCAGCCTGCGACTTGTTTGAAAGAAACTTCTACGAAAAACAGTGGCTTATGGATGATGCCATGTGCAATCTCTACCCCGAAACCGTGTTTTACAAGGACTATGACGAAATGCTTGAAAAGGCAGAACTTGATGTTATCATAGTTGAAACCGGTGCGGACGTTCACTGCGATTTTTGCATAAAGGCACTTGAGAAAAACATAAACGTATTAACGGATATTCCTGTTGTTGCAAACCTTTCGGAGGCTGAAAGAATCTGGAAGGCGGCAGAAAAGTCTGAAGCTATGATATCCGTTGGTGCAAATCCCAACGAGCAGAAGTTTGCAGTTATGCTTCAGGAGTTTTTCGAGTCGGGAAGGCTCGGAAAGCCCTACTGTATGGAAGCTGAATACATCCACTGGAGTATGCCGAATTCAGAAGGTCATAAGGCTTTAACCGAAAACGGCGACTGGAGAAAGCTTCTTTCTCCCATAAGATACTGCACCCATTCTCTCGGACCGCTCCTTAAAGTTGTTGATGAAGAGCTTCGCTATGTAAGCTGCTTTGGAACAGGTCCTCACGCCGATGATTATGACGGAAATAAGAAGGATGATATGGTTTGTGCAAACTTTAAAACGGAATCCGGCGTTGTTATCCGACTTATGAGAAACGGCCGCTGCCGTGCCGATATCGGACACCATAATTACAGAGTATTCGGAACCGAAGGCTATATGGAGAGAATTGACCGCTTCGGAAAGCCCGTTATAAGATACAACTCTATGAAGGATGAAAATAAAAAGCTTCAGGAAATAACAGGCGAATTTACACCTCCCGCATATAAGGATAATCCCAAGGCAAAGGGACACGACGGAATTGACTTTGCAATGCAGGATCATTTCTTCAAGGCACTTTCCGAGGGTGGGGTAGCTCCTATCACACTTAAGGAAGGCCTTGAAATGACACTTCCCGGAATATTTGCCGAGGAATCTGCAAA
This sequence comes from Clostridia bacterium, assembly GCA_030535815.1. Taxonomy (GTDB): domain Bacteria; phylum Bacillota; class Clostridia; order CAKSNL01; family HGM11501; genus HGM11501. Next base: position 452 of record JAUNRD010000283.1, on the reverse strand, counting down.
GCGAGGCGGAGAAGTCATCCGTATGGTTTACCCCTGGGAAGAGGACTGGTCAACAGAAATAAAATAAAATTTAAAAAAGTTCTTGACAAATAAAAAAAACGGTGGTATAATCCTTCCATCATAAATAAACAAACGCAGTGATGCGGAATAGTAAGTAAGGACTTCGCCTTTCAAGAGAAATGCCGGTTGGTGCAAGGCATAAGGGAACAATTACCGAACTCGCCGCGGAGCGGTTGCCGTGAAATGTAAAGAGTAATGGCAAACGGGAACTCCCGTTACAGAGTTAAGATGTGTTGGCATCAAAAGGGCATCCTTCGGGGTGAAAAAGAGTGGTACCGCGGAAATGTTTAAATTTTTACGTTTTCGTCTCTTTGAAAAAAACAAAGAGACGGAAACGTTTTTTTATTGAATAGCAGAAACAATTTGAAAGAAAAGAGGGTTTTTATGAAAAA
>JAUNRD010000019.1 GCA_030535815.1 Clostridia bacterium | reverse complement strand
TGGCGGTAAAATCAGGCTTGAAAATGATACTGAAAACTTTAAAATTAAAGCAGGTAAATATGGCCCATATAAAATTGGTTTTGTTATAAGTGATGAAAAACTACACGAATTAACAAAAGACGATAGGTTTATTGATTATGGAAATGTGGACTTGTCCATAATTTGTTTTGAAACAAATTGGTGGCATGTTTCGGAACTAGATATTGAAATTGACATTCGCAAAGAAAATGATGAATGGTTTGTCTGCTATGATGTTGAATATTCTAATGCGTTGGAAAATGATGAAGAATTAGGACAAAGAGTGACAAAGAAAGTTTTGTTAAGTGAAGTTTCCAAATCAGATATATATGTTGGAATATAAAGCCTGAATGTCATTATGGTTTATTTTTACTCGTGTCAAGTCCATACAATTTAAAACATTAGTTTGCCGATTTATAATATTTACATATACTGTCGGATGCGAGAAAATCCAGTATTCTCGCGGGTTCTAAAGAATTTTGTTCGGAAAAATTCAGTGAAAAATTAAGGGAAAAATAGTAGGTCCATATTATGCTTTAGCATAACAAGGTTCTCCGAAATATAGAAATCTTTGATTTCGTTATATTTCGTGATGGTTCTTATTATTCACTGTTCTCCTGACTTGACACGAGCTTTATGGGTAATGTCGAATATTGTTGAAAGCAAAAAGCCTTCCCCTTGAGGGGAAGGTGTCAGCGATAGCTGACGGATGAGGTGGAAAAGAATAACGATTGCTTAAGAGTCTACACCTCACCACCGCCTTTGGGCGATTTTCTATGCAAAACCGAAAATCGCTGATAGGCGGAGCCTCTCCTCGAGGAGAAGCCTTTGAAAGGGTGCATCTAAACCTTATGTGTCGCAATAATTACAAAAGCTCGGCATACGGTCTGGTCTGTCCGACATTTAAGAAAGGGAGTGCAACAATAATTTGAAAATAGCAACTAAGATTGTTTCTGTGATTATTACGGTATTTATTTTAGTGAAATTAATATCACTGTTAGATTTTATATGTTTTGATTTTGGCATCATCGGCGATATTGGTTGGTATATCCCCGGTTGTATTTTAGGTTTTGCAGGTTTGGCGCTTAATTTTGGAATATGTAAGAAAATGTGCGGCACAAAGGCTGAACTTTTCTTATTTTGTGCAAGTGCATTTGTCTGTGTGGGCGTAGTGCTGCTTGACTTGTTTATAATGTATGTGATTAGTCGTATATAACTTTTTAGATCATAAAGAAAGGGGGAAAACTATATGGAAAAAATAATATCCGATATGAGTAAAGCGAAAGAAGTACTTTTTAACTGCAACAAAATAAGCGGTGAAGAAATACTTACCCAGGAGGATATTGACGATGCGTGGGAAAGACTTAACCGCTTTGCACCCTATGTCCGTGTGGCTTTTCCCGAAACAAAGAAAACAAAGGGAATAATTGATTCTTCTCTTCAACTTGTAAATGGAACAAAGGAAGCGCTTGAAAAAGCAGAAAATGTTAAAATACCGGGCAATTTATATGTAAAGCGTGACGATTCACTGGCGGTGTGCGGATCATTGAAGGCGCGTGGCGGCATATATACTGTTTTCAAGTATGCCGAGGAGCTTGCTATGAAAAACGGTATGCTTAAGACAACCGACAATTATAATGTGATAGACAGCTTCTATTACAGGGAATTTTATTCACACTATAAAATCTCCGTCGGCTCAACGGGAAATCTCGGTATGAGCATCGGGCTTTCGGGTAAAACGCTTGGCTTTGATGTTACGGTTTATATGTCCGAGGAAGCGAAAAAGTGGAAAAAGGATAAGCTTATAAAAGCCGGCGTAAATGTTGTGGAATTTAAGGGCGATTACACCTCCGCGCTGAAAACGGCAAGAAGTGAAGCCTTAAAGGACGACGAAACCTTCTTTATTGACGATGAGGATTCAAAGGACTTGTTTTTGGGATATTCCACGGCGTATAAAACCCTTATAAAACAGCTTAAGGAGAAGAAAATCAAGGTGGATGGCACTCATCCTTTAATTGTGTATCTGCCCTGCGGAGTTGGCGGAGGCCCCGGTGGAATAACCTTCGGTCTTAAAAAGGCATTTGGCGACAATGTGTATTGCTGCTTCGGTGAGCCTACTCAGATGCCTTGTATGGCGCTTGCTATGGCAAAGGGACGGGGCGATGTCAGCGTATACGATATAGGCCTCGGTGAAGGTACGGTAGCGGACGGCTTGGCGTGCTCAAGCCCTTCGCGTCTTGCATATAATGTTATGAAAGGTATGCTTGACGGTTGCTTTACAATAGATGATGAGCACAGCCTTAGCTTAACAAGGCTTTTATATAAAACTTCAAGGATAAAAGCGGAGCCATCTTCATCTGTTGCCCTTGGCGGTGTAGGGAAGATGTTTACCGATATAGAAAATTACGAGAACGCCACACATATTGTATGGCTCACAGGCGGAAAGCTGGTTCCCAAAAAGGAATGGGAAATGCTTGGAATTTATAAATAAGGTGATTTTATGAACTATTCAGAAAAGCTTAAGTATCATTTTAAGCCGGAGAAGGGTTGGATAAACGATCCCAACGGTCTTGTTTATTTTAACGGCTATTATCACGTTTTCTATCAGCATTGTCCTAACTTTGAAGTTCCAAAGAAAGAAGCTGTTTATTGGGGGCACGCAAGGACAAAGGATTTTATTTCCTGGGAGGAGCTCCCCGTGGCTCTTTCGCCCGATAAGCCCTATGATAACGAGGGCTGCTGGTCGGGAACGGCAATCGTAAAGGATGATACGCTTTATCTTTTTTACGCATCCGTGACAACGGGAACGGTTCAGTCTGTCAGCATTGCATATTCAAAGGACGGAATCAATTTTGAAAAGTATGAAAAAAATCCCGTTATCAAAACCTACCCCGAAGACGGAGGCCCTGACTTCAGGGATCCTGCGGTTTGCTTTATAGACGGAAAATACCGCCTTGTTATGGCAACGGGACATAAGGAAACTAAAAAGGGTCGTTTGCTTATATACGAAAGCGAAGATTTATTTAACTGGAATTATGGCGGAATAATTGCTGAATGGGATGATTCTGTGTATGCGGAATGTCCTTCGCTGATTGACGAGGGAGAGTGTATACTACTTGCGGCATCGGTGTGCAAAACTGACTGGAAGCACTTTTTCAACGTGATGTACGGAAAGCTTGAAAAGGGAAAATTCAAGGCAGAATTAAGCGGAAACGTGGACAGGGGCCCCGACCGGTATGCCGGACAGATATTCCGTGACCATAAGGGGAGAAGCCTTCTTATGACCTGGATTCCCGGATGGGACTATCAGGGCTATGCCGAAAAAGATGTTGGCTGTATGTCGGTACCACGCGAGATGTTCACTAAAAACGGCAAGATATACGGCTATCCCGTAGAAGAAGTGCATCATCTGCTTAAAGACAGTGATCCTTTACTTAAAATGACCGATGACGGCTTTGAAATTGAGAGAACCGGAAGAGAAAGCGTGGTTCATAAGGGCGAGGTAAGCGATATTAAAATTCTCCGCGATGAATACATAATGGAAGTTTTCGTAAACGGCGGAGAAACTATCTATACGGTTTTATTGTGAGTGGAAGAAAGGAAGTAAAGCTTTGACAGAGTGGATAAGATATATACTTGAAATTGCAGGGACCGTCGCCTTTGCGGTGTCGGGGGCTCTTGTTGCAATCGGCGCAGGGCTGGACCTTTTTGGCGTCACCTTCATCGGTGCCGTGACTGCTGTTGGCGGAGGAATACTGAGGGACATTCTTCTTGGGAAAACTCCTCCCTCGGCGTTTACCAATCTTATGTGGATAGTTCTTGCGATAACGGTGTCTCTTCTGGTTTTTCTGGTTGCCTATATAATGCGCGAAAAATTTGATTCCGTAAAGGGTAAGATAGAACATATAAATAATATTTTTGATGCAGCAGGTCTTGCGGCGTTTACCGTTACGGGAGCTGAGGTTGCCATTACGGCAGGGTATCGGGGTAATTTCTTTATCCCGGTGCTTCTTGGTATGATAACAGGTGTTGGTGGCGGGATCTTCCGCGACATATTAACCGACACCACGCCCTACGTGCTTAAAAAGCACGTTTATGCCCTTGCTTCAATTGCAGGCGGACTTTTGTATTATTTCCTCTCGGGAATAAACGTCACACTGGCATCGACAGTTGCGATAGCAGCGGTTGTTGCCATAAGGCTTCTTGCAACGTACTACCGCTGGAGCCTTCCTAAAGTAAACTTAAAAGACGAATAAAAAAGTCAGGCAATGCCTGACTTTTTTTATCTTTAAATTAGTGGTTCATGATATGTTTATTCTGAGCCTTAACCGCGCTGATTGTTCTCATAATAGATAAGATGTCTTCGTCGGAAATGGGGAACTCATCACCGTTCACATAAGAATCGTAAAGATACTGCCAGAAGCTTGCCATAGTAGTTCCGCCTGCAACTTCCTCAATCCAGTTAATGGTGAAGCCCGATTCGTAAGTTCCGGTTTTTCCGAAAGCAGCACCGGGAGTTTCGGGGCTTGAAATTATTTCGGGAATTTCCTGCGCAGGATCGATATAACGAAGCTTAATTTTTTCGTTATCGAAAAAGGCGGCACCTCTGTCACCGTAAACCTGGTAATATCTGCCGCGGTTAATTGCCATACCGCCGCTTATGCACATATTGACAACTCTGTCATTATCTCCGATAAAACGGATGCGCAGATGGTCTTCGCAATCACCGCCTGCGGCTACATGATGAAGATAGCTCTGCATTTCATAGGAGGGTGTGCCTAAAAGCTTTAGTGACTGGTCAATGATGTGGGGACCCCAGTTAAGAAGCTGTCCGCCGCCGAACGCGGAAATTGTCTGCCAGTCATCTCTGTGCTGAAAGTCATTCTGTTCTGTGTTGATTTCATAAATTCTTCCAAGCTTACCGGAATTTACTATGTCCATAACTTTCATAAATGCATCTTCAAAGCGTCTCTGCTGATGAACATATAGCCTCGGAGTTCCTTCTTTATTTGCATATTTATATAAGTCAAGAATCTCTTCGTAGGAAATGGTTGCGGGCTTTTCAAGAAGAACATCCTTTCCTGCCTTGAGCGCCATAAGAGCGTGCTTGTGGTGGTCACAGGAGCGTGTTGCAACATAAACTATATCAATGTCATCCTGCTTGAGCATTTCTTCATATTCGGAATATGTTCTGCAACCAAAGGTGTTTGCCATTCTGTTACGGCGTTCTTCGATAAGATCGCAGGCTGCAACAATTTTATACTTATCGGAATAATACTTGCCGATTCTTCCTATACCAACGATAGCTAAGTTGATTACTTTCATAAAAATACTCCTTTTCTTATTTCATTTCGGGGAATTTATTTGTTACGTTGTCATAGCTTCTCTTAAGGCAGTCAAAGGGGTCTTCGTCATAGGTGAAGTCCTGCTCAACAAGGGCATATTCGCATCCTGCATCATAAAGGGCTTTTATGTAGGAATCATAATCAAGTATTCCTTCATATATGGGGCGAAGATATACGGGAAGATTGTTGTATCTTCCGTCCTCGGGGAGGGGCTTATAGTCCTTTAAGTGAATTATGGGAAGACGTCCTTTAAGGTATCCTATAAGCTTTACCACGTCGCTTTGAGCGTGGGCTGCCCAGCCTAAATCAAGGGTGAAGCCTAAAGCATCCTCGGGGAAATCTTCTGCAAGGCGCTCAATTACATCAAGACCGTTGAGCTTTGTAAATTCAAACCAATGGTTGTGATACATAAGTTTTGCACCCATATCACGCATTTTAAGGGCGGCGGGAAGAAAGATTTTCTTGAATTCATTGTATCCATCTAAACTTCCTCTCATCTCATTGGGCATACCGCCGATGCCGATGTGATTGCAACCGAAAATTCTGTGATCTGATACAACCTTTTCCGTTTCTTCGGAAATTCTCTTTGGGTCAATGTGAGTAAGAACGCACTTTAACCTGTTTTCCGCAAGCTTATCGCGAAGCCACTCGGGCTCATAAGCACAGGTGCCTGAAACCTGAACCACCTTATAGCCCATTCCGGAAACTTTTTCAAGGCAGTTTTCAAAGCCCTGAAGTGTGGTGGTCTGGCGGAATAATGTGTAAAGCTGTGCACCTATCTGCATAACATTACCTCCTTAAATAATTAATACAAGCGTATATTACACCATTGATTTTTTTAAGTCAATAGTAAATTGTTTCCTTTTTCATATTGCAAATTGTGCCATTTTGTGGTATAATGTTAGACGATATATTTTGGTCGGTGAAATCCTTGAAATGAAGCGAGAGGAGAAAAAAGATGATTGCTGAAAAATTCGGTCATTGTTATATAGAAGATATCGCTTTTGGTCACCATATGGCAAAGCCTCCGCTTTCCGGGGATGGGCTTCACACTCACGAAATGTGTGAAATATATTGCGTTTTCAAGGGAAGCGGACGGTATATAATCGAAGGCTCGGAGCATAAGCTTGAAAAAGGAAAACTGATTTTAATGCGACCGGGAGAGTTTCACAGAGCACAGCTGGACGAGGAAATATATGAAAGCTTTGTAATACATTTTCTTCCTGAAATAGTGGATTCCTTTGACCCTGAAAGAAAGCTTTTAAGACCGTTTTTTGACAGGCCGCTGGGCAAAAACAACGTATATTCAAGGCAGAGTGCGGCAAATACTGCTATATACGAGCTTTTTAAGAGAATGGATGAATGCAGGGGAAACGATTATGATAACGGAGTAAAGGTGAAGGCTCTTTTATTTCCTGTTCTTATGGAGCTTAATTCGCTTTTTGATGAAAAGCTGTATGAGGATTCCTCGGTTAAAAACAAACAAACATCGGAAATTGTAGAATACATTAACTCCCATCTTACGGGGACTTTGTCCATAGAAAAGCTGTGCACTAAATTTTTCATAAGCAGGACACAACTTAACAGAAAATTCAAAGAGGCAACGGGCACTTCGGTGTGGGAATATGTTACGGCAAAAAGACTTATGATGGCAAGAAGTATGATACTTGGCGGAACGGGAAGCGTTGAGGCGGCGTCAAGCTCCGGATTCGGCGATTATTCCGCTTTTTACAGGGCATATACCAAAAAGTACGGCGTAAAGCCTTCGGACAAAACCGATACGATAAAATATAATCTGAAAGAGGAAATGTTATGAAAAAATTCCTTATAGTAGACGGAAACAGTATAATGAACCGTGCCTTTTACGGCATAAAGCTCCTTACAAATTCCGAGGGGCTTTACACCAATGCGGTTTACGGCTTTTTAAATATTTTGTTTAAGAATATGGATGCGATAAATCCTGATTATGTCGCCGTTGCCTTTGACCTTAAGGCTCCAACCTTCCGTCACAAGCGTTATGCGGAGTATAAGGCGCAGAGAAAGGGAATGCCGGAGGAGCTTTTTATGCAGATGCCTGTAATTAAAGAGGTTCTTTCTGCAATGAACATAGCCATACTCGAAAAGGAAGGCTATGAGGCGGATGACATAATCGGAACAATGGCAAAAAGATGCGCGGATTCAGGCATCGAGTGCGACATTGTAACGGGCGATAAGGACGATTTACAGCTTGCAAGCAAAACCACAAAGGTTTACTTAACCGTAACATCCAAGGGGCAGACCACAACGGATATTTACGATGAGGATGCAGTTTATGCAAAATACGGCGTTACCCCTAAGGAATTTATTGACGTAAAGGGCCTTATGGGTGATACCTCTGACAATATCCCGGGTGTTGCGGGAATCGGTGAGAAAACAGCCTTTGCCCTTATAGGGGAATATAAAAGCATTGATGCTGTGTATGAAAATCTGGAAACTGCAAAGCTTGGCCCCTCTGCAAAGCAGAAGCTTAAAGACGGCAGGGATATGGCTTACTTAAGTAAGGAGCTTGCCACAATTGATGTTAACAGCCCGATTGATGAAACAATAGATGACTGTGCGCTTTCGGAATATAACAACGAGGCTCTTTTAAGTCTATTCACACGCCTTGAATTCAAGAGCTTTATTGAGCGCTGCAAGGTGGAGGAGACGCCTTCCCAAAATTCCGTTTTTGCAAAAGAGATTACGGACGAAGCCGGGCTTAAAAGCCTTTTATCGGACATTACGGAGTTTTATTATTATCTCTTCAAAAAGGAGGAAACTCCTCAGGCAATTGCCTTCCTGAAGAATGATGAGGTATATTATACCGAATTATCCCTTTGTAACTTCAAAGAGATTTTCGAGGACGAAAATATTATAAAAGTTTCCCACGGCATAAAGGAAGATATTGTGCTTTTAAGTAAGATGGGTATAGGCTATGAAAACTATGCCTTTGATGCGGAAATAGGTGCGTATATCTTAGACCCCACGGCCTCTGAATACAAGCTTTCAAGGCTTTCTATGGCGTATCTGTCCCGCCTTACGGAGGACTTTGAGGATAAGAAGGCACCGTCCGTAAAAGAAAACGAAAACAAATTGAAAATAGCTGCCGATGTAGCTTTGTCGGTAAAGGATTTAAGAAGTACCATCCTTGCCAAAATAAAGGAAAACGAGCAGGAGTTTTTGCTTTACGAGGTGGAGCTTCCCTTAATAAGAGTTCTTGCGGATATGGAGATTACGGGCTTTTCTGTGGATGCAAAAATGCTTGAAGATTACGGAAAAGAGCTTGACCTTCGCATAAAATCATTGGAGGACAGCATTTACTTTATGGCAGGAGAGGAGTTTAACATAAACTCTCCAAAGCAGCTTGGAACAGTACTTTTTGAGCATTTAAGTCTTCCGGTTGTGAAAAAGACAAAAACCGGCTATTCCACCGATGCGGAGGTTTTATCGGAGCTTGCGGGGAATTTCCCTATAGTTGAGTCCATCCTTGAATATCGTCAGATGGCAAAATTAAAGGGGACTTATGTTGACGGTATGCTTCCTTTAATCGGGGAGGACGGAAAGATTCACTCAACCTTCAATCAGACCGTAACGGCAACAGGCAGAATAAGCTCAACTGAGCCGAACTTACAGAACATTCCCGTAAGAATGGAAGAGGGAAGACGCCTTCGTAAAATGTTTACCGCAGACAGCAAAGAAGAAATTTTAATTGATGCGGACTATTCACAGATTGAGCTTCGTGTGCTTTCCCACCTTTCGGGGGACGAGGCCATGCAGAAAGCCTTCCTTGACGGAACGGACGTTCATAAAAGATGCGCTTCCGAAATATTCGGTGTTCCCGAAAGCGAGGTAACAGATTCAATGCGCCGCCGTGCAAAGGCGGTAAACTTCGGAATAGTTTACGGAATAAGCGAATTTGGCCTTGCCAAGGATATCCACGTTACCCGTGCCGAGGCAAAGCGATATATGGAGGCATATTTTGAAACCTATCCAAAGATAAAAGCCTTTATGGATAATACTGTGGCAGAGGCAAAGGTGGACGGAATTGTTAAGACAATGTTTGGCCGTCGCCGTTATATTCCCGAAATTTTATCAGGCAACTTCAACACCCGCTCCTTCGGCGAGCGCGCGGCAATGAACACTCCCGTTCAGGGAACTGCGGCGGATATAATAAAAATTGCTATGGTAAGGGTAAGTAAGGCACTTTCTGAGGAGACGGAAAACTGCCGTCTCATACTTCAGGTGCACGATGAGCTTATAGTTTCCGCGCCGCTTTCAGAAGCAGACAAGGCGGAAGAAATTTTAGTAAGGGAAATGGAAAATGCTGCAAAAATAGCTGTTCCGCTTCTGGCGGATGCAGGTCGCGGCTTTTCCTGGTATGATGCAAAATGAGATATGTACTTGGATTAACCGGCGGAACCGGCGCGGGAAAAAGCCTGATAAGTGCAATACTTCAAAAAAAGGGCGCAAAGATAATAGACGCTGATAAATTAAGCCGCGAAATTACAAAAGAGGGCGGAATTGCTCTTGGCGAAATAGATAAAGCTTTCCCGGGAGTCATAAAAAACGGGGTGCTTGACAGAAAAGCCCTCGGAAGAATAGTTTTTTCAGATAAGGAAAAGCTTTTAATATTAAATGAAATCACGCATAAATATATTATTAAGCTTACCAAAGAAGAAATAGAAGCATCAAAGGGGCTCATAGTTCTTGATGCACCGCTCCTTTTTGAAGCAGGAGAAGATAAGCTTTGCGACAAGGTTATTTTTGTAGATGCGGATGATGAAATTCGCCTTGCAAGAATCATGAAGAGAGACAATTTAAGCATAGATGATGCAAGGGCGAGAATCAATGCCAGAGACCTTGCAGTTATAAAAGCAAAATGCGACTTTGTAATATTAAATGACGGCGACGCCGAAAAGCTTGAAAAAGAGATTGCGGATATAGTTTCAAATTGTGATGGAAAGGATTTTTTTGATAGATGAAAAAGGTTTTAAGACTTTTTGTTGCTATACTGATAATAGCGGTGGCATTTTCCTTTATCCTCGGGAAATTCGAGGTGAAATATAAGGATGAGATTGACAAAACTGCTAAAGAGTATTCGCTTGATAAGCACTTGGTTTATGCCCTTATAAAGGCAGAAAGCGACTTTAATCCCGATGCGGAGTCAAGTAAGGGCGCTTCGGGGCTTATGCAGCTGACGGAAGATACAGCACTCTGGTGTGCTGAAAAAGTGGGGGACGAAAACCTTGCGGCAGAAGTCAATGTTCCTGAGGTAAATATCCGCCTCGGATGCTTTTATCTTCACTATCTTTTAGATAAATACGGAGGAGAAGAGACAAGCGCACTTGCCGCATACAATGCGGGAAGCGGAAATGTGGACGAGTGGCTTTCCGACACTGCTTATTCTCCCGACGGAAAAAGCCTTACGGGTGCACCCTTTCCCGAAACGGATAACTACATTAAAAAGATAGCACTTTATAAAAAGCTCTATACGCTTTTATACGGAGAATAATTATGGCAAATATAATTGAAATTACTGATATTGAAAATCCCTGCCTTGACGTTTACTGCCGATTAACGGAAGCACAGCTTAAAAACAAGCTTGACAGGGAAAAGGGGCTTTTTATCGCAGAAAGCCCGAATGTTATAAAATATGCTCTTGAGCGTGGCTATGAGCCTGTTTCCCTTTTAATGGAAAGGAAAAGAATTGAGGGCAGCGGAAAAGAAATAATAAAAATGGCGGAAGATATCCCGGTATATACTGCGGACAGCGAAATTCTTGAAAGCCTGACGGGATATCCTCTTACACGGGGAATCCTATGTGCTATGAAACGCCCCGCCTTAAAGAAGCCTGATGAGATATTGGAAGGGGCAAGATGTGTTGCGGTTTTAGAAGATATTGTTGACACCACCAATGTTGGTGCAATATTCAGAAGTGCGGCGGCTCTCGGAATTGATGCGGTGCTTTTAACGCCCTCCTGCTCAGACCCATTAAACAGAAGAACGGTAAGGGTAAGTATGGGCACGGTTTTTCAGGTACCCTGGACATATCTTGGAGAGAATATCTCAGATTGGCCCGGTAAAGGTCTTACCTTCCTTCACGAAAGGGGATTTGCAAGCTGTGCTATGGCTCTCTGGAACAACTCTGTTTCAATTGATGATGAATGTCTTAAGAAAGAGGATAAGCTTGCAATAATATTAGGGACTGAAGGCGCGGGGCTTAAAAGAGAAACTATTGAACAAAGTACATACACGGTGAAAATTCCCATGCAGCACGGTGTTGATTCACTTAATGTGGCATCGGCATCAGCGGTTGCCTTCTGGGAGCTTCGGAAAAGATAAAAAGGAAGTGGTTTGTAATGCAAACCACTTCCTTTTTTAATAAGTACATTTGTCATTCTGAGGACGGAGTTTTTTAAACTCCTATGGAAGAATCTTAAAAATGAAAACAGCGTGCAGAGATTCTTCGCTCATTTCATTCGCTCAGAATGACAGAGAGGAAAAGGTGCTCAGAATGACAGAGAGGAGATTATATAAACCTTCTTATAACCTCGGCAACGAAGGCTTCGTTGTTAGTAAGAGGTGAGATATATTTTGCATTCTTTTTTGCGCCCTCGGTTGCGTTTTGGGGAACTGCGGAAAAGGCGGCAAAGTTAAGCATAGGATTGTCGTTTTCCGAGTCGCCTATGGCTACGGTTTTTGACAGGGGGAGATTAAAATGCTTGCATACCCAATCTATTGCCCTATCCTTTCCGTTACTCTTGAGTGATAAGTCGAAATAACCTAAAGTCTTATGTATTGTGAAATACTTTGAAAGGCGCATAAATTCCGTCATATCATCGCCCTCGGGGAAGGCAATCATCTTTGATAAACGGATGTTTTTTTCTCTTATGTAAGCTTCATCGGTAATAATGAAGTCTTTAGCGGAAAAGGCGAGAAGCCTGTCTTTCTGTGTATTTTGTTCGCTTATGGGTACATGGGTGTTGTTTTCCGGCACATTAAGCTCATACTTTTTAAATTCCGTATCAAAGTAAAAATGCCATCCGCATTTTTTACATATGTTGTAAATTTCAATGGTTTCATCTACTGTGGTGTAATTTTCAAAAATCACATCACGCCCGTGAAAAATTGTGGCACCCAGGCTTGTTATTACACCGTCAACACCGGTATCAAAGGAAAGATGGTCGGGAAGTCGGCTTACCGAGCGCCCCGTATTTATAAAAACCATATGCCCTTTTTCTCTTGCTTCGGCAATGGCTTTTATGTTTTCTTCGGGCACAAGCTTTTCATCGTTTGCCAATGTCCCGTCAATATCTATAAAAAATGTGAATTTATCCATACAAACACCTCCAGTGCAGTATAGCATAAAGAAATAGAAATTGCAAATGAAATGTAGGGGAGGGGCTTGCTCCTCCCGTTTATCTTAAAGGAGAAGTGAATAAAAAGGTTCCGATTGAAATAATCGGAACCTTTAATACTTATTTCTTAAGCTTATCCTTGGGAATGTTTACATAGTCAAATACGTTAACGGGCATACCTGAAGCCATTGACTTATTGGCACAGATACCTGTCATAATACTCATTGCACCGTCGATGTGACTTGCCGCTCTGTGGAGAGGATCATAAGGAGCGTTGGGATTGAAGATATCGTCAAGCATAACGGGATCGCCGCCGCCGTGTCCGCCTTCTATTTTTTTGATCTCAACCTCATAGGGGGGCTGGAACTGAGGATAAACAACGATGCTTCTGCCCTTTACAAGACCTTCCTTTTCGGAAGCATCCTGACCGTTGATATAAATATCCTCAACAACTCTCATTTCAACTCGTCCCTTGGTACCGGTGATGCAAACCTTAAGTCCTTCGTAGGGAGAGAAAGCATTTAATGAGTAGCTCATAATTGCGCCGTTTGCATAGTTAACAAGTACGTTCATTGTATCTTCAATGCTGATACCGTCGCCGAATACGCTCTGGTCACGAACATAACCGTCGTCCTTTTCAGCCTCCAGATACATGGTACGGAGATAGGGGCTTGCCTCCATATTTATTGCAAAGGGATCGCCCTTGGCGTTTTCGGAGCCGTGGCAGCGGGTATAAAACTTTGTGATGCCGCGTTCTTCCGCATTTTCTCTTCCGTAGAACTTAAGTCCGCCCTGAGCATAAACCTTTACGGGGTAGGAGTTAATCCAGAAGTTTACAAGGTCGAAGTGGTGAGTTGCCTTATGCACCATAAGACCGCCGGAGTTTCTCTTGTCTCTGTGCCAGCGTCTGAAATAGTCTGCGCCGTGAGCTGTGTTTAAGAGCCACTCAAAATGAATCTGCTTAACGTCACCGATTGTTCCTTCTGCAATGATTTCACGGAGCTTTGAGTGATGGGGAGCATAACGGTAGTTAAATGAAACTCTTAAGTTTTTGCCTGTTCTTTCGATGGCATCGAGTATTTCGTTGCACTTATCGTCGTCAACTGTCATGGGCTTTTCGGAAATAACGTCGCAGCCCATTTCCATAGCCTTAACGATGTAACGGTGATGCGTTCTGTCGATGGAAGTCACGATGACAACATCGGGCTTTTCTGTTTCAATCATCTTTTCAAACTCATCTGCACCGTAAAGGTTAACATCGTGATAACCGAAGTTTTCCATTAAAATTTTTCTGCCAAGCTCAAGTCTTGTTCTGTTGATGTCGCAAAATGCGGTAAGTTCGCAGAGATCTTTGTATGTTGTGGCAAGTGCATTTGTCCACATTCTGGATCTTCCGCCGATACCCACCTGTACATATCTTTTCTTTTCCATAAAAATTTCCTCCTTAAAGAAATTTATTATTGACAAACCATTGTCTTCTTTTATATAATACACCTATAAATTTGTTTTTTCTATAAAAATATAACTATTTTTTTTCAAAAAAACAAA
>JAUNRD010000282.1:1953-3201 GCA_030535815.1 Clostridia bacterium | reverse complement strand
TCTCCGTAGCTTGCAGTAAGCTTGAACATCATATCTTCTTTTGCTATTGTTCTCTTTATTTCCTTTCCGTCAAGCTCAGTGCCGAGATTTGCAATAACCAGCGTTCCTGCATCGACATTTGTCTTTGCGTAAAGAATACCCGCTTCAACGATAGTCATTCCCTCGGGCACATAAGCATCTGCCATAAAGGATGCTATATTGCTTTCATTGTAAATCTTCTTTGATACATCAAGCATTACAACCAGAGGACTCTTTACAACAGACTTTGCGAAAGTTGCTTCAAGCTCCATATCCCCGAATACACCGAAGGAATAATATTCGTCATAGGATACCAGTTTTCCGTTAAGCTTCCAGCCGGCAAATACAAGCCCTTTGGCAGGAACATCTGCTTTTACTATGTATACATCGTTATATTCTGCAGTAAATTCGCTTCCGTTGTCAATTTCACTTCCACCCTTTACGGTAACAGTATACATATTAAGTTCCTTTTCGTAATCGCCTCTGTAATCGGTATTCTTGTTTATAACCCCGAGACCGGGCTTCCAGCCATTGAAGGTGTATCCTGTTACATACATCTGCTTATCATCGGGAGCTATTGTATTTGTATCCGTGCCCTTTTCAACATAGGTATATTTTGCATACTGATTGTTTCTTGTAATGAATGTTGCAAATACTTCGTCATCCATTGAGCTGTCGGTAAACAGAGCCATAACATGGCGTCTTGAATACATACTCATGGTATATTCTGTTTCGGTACTGAGTACCTTCTGTGTAATGCCGTCAACCCACGCCTTGAATTTACCGTCTGCATTTTCAAACGCCTTGAATGTAACCTCTGTTCCTGCCGCAACAACAACCGTGCCCGAAACAGGCTCATCATTGAGGGTTACATATCCTCCGCTTGTGTTGGTAACAGTCAGCTTAAGACCTGTTTCATCCTCTGCCTTTGTTATTTCTTCATCTGTAGCAACCGCATCTATGGCAGCTTTTGCAACGGTATAGAAATCGCTTATTTCTTCCTTGGTTTCTGCCGAATTGATATTTTCCTCTGCAGAAGAAATTATCTCTTCAACCTCTTTTCTCTCTGCTGTTCTGTAAAGAGAAAGGTCTGTCTCCTTAAGAAGAGAAATCATTTCTGCCTTTATATCGTCAAGATTTTCAATTTCTGTATATACCGCATAAAGCGTCACATCACTTGTGGGATTATAAGCTTCTTCTCCCATTCCCGCAAGGCGCTTTATTCTTCCG
>JAUNRD010000282.1:0-1943 GCA_030535815.1 Clostridia bacterium | reverse complement strand
TTTATAGCCGATTTCTGTTTCTACAGAAGGAAGCAATAATCCGCTTCCGACCTTAACCTCGTCATATTCCCTGCCATCCTCAATTGTTCCGATTGCATCAAGACCAAGGTCATAGTTTACTTTGTATGTAGCAAAGCTCTTGGCGGGGTCAATCCACTCAATTGTATCATACATATCAAAGTCGATTTTCACTAAAGTAAGAGTCTCTCCGTCATAGGATTCCTCATAGCCCACAAGCTCACAAAGGAAATGAAGCGGTACATAGAATATGTCATTCTTCACATAAGGAAGCTTATACATCGTATAGCGTACATCACCGTATTTGTTGTCAAGAGAGTATACAAGGTGGTTATTTTCCTGAAGTGTGAAGGTTTTAAGTCCGTCATTAAGTGAAACGGTAATTTTTCTTAAATCACTTGCCTTATCCTCTGTCGCACTTCCTTTGTAGATAAGATGATTTACAAAGCTTAAGAGGGGCACATAGGTGGTTCCGTCCTTTACTTCGATGGGGCCGTCAAGGGTATAATCCCCGGGGGCAGCTCCCTTTTCGCAGTATACATCTGCTGATCCATACTCTAAATGGAAGGTTCCGCCGTAGCGCTCGTTATACTCAGAAAGACCGTCATATGTCTGATAGAAGTAAAGCTCTCCGCCACCTACATAGCCGCCGTTACCTGTTATGCTCTTAAATCTTATATACCTGCATTTTATGGGATTATCAAGCTTTATCACCTGAAGATCGTAGCCCAGAGCAAATGTATAATCGGCAACAGTGGTATAGCTTACGCCGTCGCTGCTTGTCTGCAAGGTAAACTTTGTCCAGTGTCCGTGATGATCATCAGACTGTCTCGGGAAATATGTTATTTCGCTTATAGTATAATCATCCAGCATATCCACAGTAACGGTGGGCTTTGTAACCTGAATCCCCGATTTATTGAGATTATCCGTCTGCCATATGGTTGATTCAGAACCGTCAATCATATTATTGATAACATTACCGTTCCAGTTTCCTGTATGGTCACACGAAATTTCAAAGTAGTTTTTGCTTATTTCATATTTTCTTGCATATTTTGCCGTATCAATATAGGTATCAAGGGCAGAAAAAGGCTTTTCTTCATTATTACCCGTAATATTGATTTCGGAAATACATCCGTAACCGCCGTTACCGCCTGTTATATTTATGAGAATTTTCTTTGCGGCTATGTTGGAAGCCAGGTCTATTACTCTTGCCGCATATCCTGATTCATAGGTAAGCTTTTCTTCAAGAAGATACATTTCCCCGTCATCGCTGTCAGCAGCATAGAAGTTAATCTCAAGGGGACAGCCGTTTTTTAAATCCTGTCTCGGTATAATATCAAGATGGGAGATTACGGTTTTTTCCGGGAATGTTATGTATATATTATAGGGCGGTATGTCGTGATAGGTTATGGTTGCTCCGTCTGCCTTAAAAGAGGAGTGCCAGTAGTTATCATCGGCAACTATTCCGTCAATTGCCTTTCTTATGCTTCCCTCGCCGGAGTTTACACTGATTTCCCATTTACTCTTATCTGAAAGAGCTGTGTTGTTCTTAATTGCGTGATATTCTAAAAGCTCCGCAGAGGATGCAACTGTATATCTTTCATTTCTTGCCGCAAGATCGATTTCGGCAATAGTTCCGTAGTTGTTGCTTGTCTTTGTTATTACAAGCATGAATTTCTTTGCTTTGACATTCATACCGAAGTCGATATTAAGAGGAGTCTGGTCTCCTACTGTGGGCGTTGCAAAAGCCACCTTATCGGCAATAAGTGCCCAGGAAGTATCGGTATTGCTGTCAGCAGCCGTATCAGAAACGTACACGCTTATTTCATTTATCTGTGCACCGGAATCCGCTCTGGGAGTTATATTTATTCCAGAAAACTCCGTTACCGAAGGAAGGGTAACATAAATGTAGTAAGGTACTAAAA
>JAUNRD010000281.1:580-3211 GCA_030535815.1 Clostridia bacterium | reverse complement strand
GTGGAATAAAATTGCCGCAATTACAGGCATGGGAATCCACGCCGCATATGGCATAAGGATAAGCAGTATGAGCAAAAGCGTAATTGCATGAACAATTCCTGCAACAGGGCTTCTTCCGCCGTTTTTAACATTTGCCGCAGTTCTTGCAATTGCTCCTGTCGCCGGAATTCCACCGAAAAGAGCCGATGCGATGTTGCCCGCACCCTGAGCGATAAGCTCCGTGTTTGAATTGTGCTTATCGTCAATCATTCCGTCAGATACAACGCAGGAGAGTAAGGATTCAATTGCCGCAAGAATAGCAATCGTAAATGCACTCGGGATAAGCCCCGGAATCTTAGCAAGGTCAAATTCAGGAATGCTGAATTTGGGCGGAGCGCTTGAAATAGTATACAAATCCCCGATGGTATTTACATCCATATTAAAGAGTTTTACAATTACAACTCCGAAAATTACGGCAATGAGCGAACCCGGAATTTTTTTACTTACCTTAGGCCAGATAATAAGTATTGCAAGAGCTATAACTCCTACAATTACGCCCGACCAGTTGACTGTGCCAAAGTTATTTATAACCGCAGTAATTTTTTCCGTTGTTTCAACCGCATGGGTTCCGACAGGATAAGTAAGTCCGAAAAAGTCCTTAAGCTGACCAACTAAAATTGTCACGGCAATACCTGATGTAAAGCCTACGGTAACTTCTTCAGGAATATATTTTATGAGAGTTCCCATACGACAGATACCCATAAGTATAAGTATTATTCCGGCCATTACTGTTGCCACAGCGAGCCCAGACATACCGTCTGTTGCGATTATTCCGGCAACAATTGTGGCAAATGCGGCGGTGGGACCTGATATATTAACCCTGCTTCCGCCAAAGAGTGCAATTACAAAGCCTGCAACAATTGCAGTATATAATCCCTGTTCAGGCGAAGCACCTGACGCTATTGCAAGAGCAATGGACAAAGGCAAAGCGATAATCGCAACGATTATTCCTGCAACAAGGTCTCTTAAAAAGCTCTTTTTGTCATAGTTTTTAACTGTCTCTATTATCTTTGGTTCAAATATTTTCATTTTTTGACATCCTCTCAAAAACCGATAAAAAGCACAAGACCCTTAAAGAGTCTTGTGCTATAATGTTTGATTTAATTAAGCTACGGGATAAACGCTTACCTGCTTCTTATCCTTGCCCATTCTCTCAAACTTTACTCTTCCGTTTGCTGTTGCAAACAGAGTATCGTCGCTGCCCTTCGCAACATTGAGACCGGGATGGATGTGTGTACCTCTCTGGCGAACTAAAATGTTACCGGCGAGAACAACCTGACCGTCAGCTCTCTTAACGCCGAGTCTCTTGGATTCAGAGTCTCTGCCGTTCTTTGTGCTGCCGACACCCTTTTTATGAGCGAAAAGCTGTATGTTTAACTTAAACATTCACGTGTACCTCCTTCACAGTGAGATAATCCTCATATTCGATAGATAGATTGCATAAAAATTCCTTAAAGCTACGAAGCAAGTCCTGTGCCTCGTCCATCGACTCATCTTCAACCTTTAATGTGACATTTGCATCGGCCACGTTATATGTAACCTTTGCACCGACTACATTTTCAAGACCGTTTACCGTCATCCACACCGTTGAAGAAACGGATGCGCAAACGATATCCTCGCCTTCTTCAGCATAGCCCGAATGTCCAAAAACCTTAAAGCCTGAAATTTTTTCGCCGACTAAGTAAAATTCCGCTTTAGTCATTATGCATTGATAGCCTGGATTTCAACTTTTGTAAAAGGCTGTCTGTGGCCTTTTTTCTTGTGATATCCCTTCTTGGACTTGTAGCGATAAACAACTACCTTCTTGCCCTTGGTCTGCTTTAAAACCTTGGCTGCAACTGTTGCACCTTCAACGTAAGGAGCTCCAACCTTGAACTCTTCACCGCCGATAGCTACAACCTTGTCGAAAGTAACGGTTTCAGCATCTGTATCAATCTTTTCAACGAATACGATGTCTCCTGCCTTTACCTGGTACTGCTTTCCGCCTGTTTCAATCACTGCGTACATTCCTTGCACCTCCCTGTATAATCAGACTCGCTATTGCGGGCGGCTTTTGACGCACTTAAAAAAGCCCGTTCTATGCGGTTACCATAGTATATTACCACAAAACATCAGCAATGTCAACAACTTTTTTCACTTTTTTTCGTTAATTTTACTATCTTTCAAGCCAGATAAAATTATCGGGATTTATATCATATTTGCCGAGGTATGCTGTTCTGTCTTCCGTGTACCTCAAGTAAGATGCCGGGCGATACTCCGTCACATTTGTATGAATTGATATTTTCATAGGCTTGTCTGTAATATCAAAGTCTTTTTTCTTAAGTGTTACAAGAAAATGACTGCCTGGGAATTCTTCATTGGAAGGTAAAACTTCAACCTTATATTTTTTAAGTTCATCTTCCCTTGCCTTTTCGGTCATACCGAAGAACATCCACACTCTTACAGGAATAAACGGCGTTCCTTTTTCATCAATATAGATTGGCGGATTAAATTTAAAGAGGTTAAATTCTCCTGCTACAGTTATCCCCTCTTCTTTTTTTGCCATCACTTCAATTTTCAAGTTCTCCGCATCTTCGCATATCCGCATTTTCG
>JAUNRD010000281.1:0-570 GCA_030535815.1 Clostridia bacterium | reverse complement strand
CGCATTGCTGTCTGAAAAGCTCATCCATCCGCTTCCTATTTTATATCGTGGCACGCCTTCCTCTACACCATCGTAATATTCAAGCGGAGAGAGTCCTTTTTCTATTCTTTCAGAAACCTCTGCAAATTCGGTTTTTATAAGCGTTCTGAGATACTCTGCCCTGTCATAAAGCTTTTCGGGGAAATACTTAAAACCTTCTGCCTCGGTGTGATAGCCAAGTCTTCTGTCTTTTTCAGAAACCATTGCAAGGCTTTCGGAAATTTCGATTTCCCTATGTACTATATTTTCCATTTTTAAAAGTGTTTCCTTTAAGTTACCTTCCTTATTTCCAAGCTTATCTCTGAGATAATAAAACTTAAGGATATTCATTCCGCTTTCAAACTGTAAAGAAAGTGCTTTTGCAACGGACTCCTGCTCGGTTTCTTCACTTGTTTCACCAAGACCTTCGAGATAATCCATTCCCTTATTCCAGTTTTCTGACATTTCCTCGGCTAAGGTTATCGCTTCAGAAAGAGTGTGTCCTGAAAGCAGAGACTCATATATTCTGTCTCCGTTCATCATATCGCCGTA
>JAUNRD010000280.1 GCA_030535815.1 Clostridia bacterium | reverse complement strand
TATCAGCGGAAAATAACAAGCCAAAACCGGCTTCTCCCTAAGAAGTACCGCCGAATGAAGTCTGTTTTTCTTTATTCGTTCATCTTTTCAATTACCTTTACCGCACAGCGTATGCCGTCTGCCGCGGCGGACATTATGCCTCCTGCATAGCCTGCCCCTTCGCCCGAGGGGTACAAGCCTTCGATACCTATCGCCTGAAGGGTTTCATCCCTTAAAATCCTCACGGGAGATGAGCTTCTTGTCTCAGGTGCCGTTAAAAGCGCATCACCCGTAGCAAAGCCTTTAAGCTTTTTATCGATATTAAGTATGCCGCTTTTTAAGTTGTCACATATTCTCCCGGGAAGTATTTTTCTTATGTCTGACGGCACAACACCGGGTTTATAAGTGGGATTGACGCTGCCGAAGCTCTTCGTTTCAGTATCAGCAAAAAAGTCCGAAAGTTTCTGGCAGGGAGCCATATAGCTTTTGCTTATTTCGTAAGCCGCTCTTTCAATTTTCCGCTGAAATTCTACTCCTGCAAAAAGCTTAGTACCGAAATCCTTTTCGTTTACGTTTACAAGGAGTGCGCTGTTGGCGTTTTCACCTGCCCTGTCCGAATAGCTCATTCCGTTGGTGACGATTCCTCCCTCTTCGCTTGCTGCTGCCACAACGTAGCCCCCGGGACACATACAGAATGTATAGCAATCGTCCCCGAATTTATAGTCTGCCGCACCAAGGGATGGATGGTTATAAAATGAGCCGTACTGCGCCCTATTTATAAGCTCCTGGGGATGCTCGATTCGCAGGCCCACGGAAAACGCCTTCTGCTCCATTTTTACGCCGCGGGAATCAAGCATAAAAAAGGTGTCTCTCGCACTGTGGCCGATGGCAAGAATTACGGTGTCGGTTTCAATTCTTTCGGGAATGAAAACCGCCGTTATTTTTCCGTTTTTGATTTCAATATCCGAAACCTTTTTTGAGAAAAAGTAGGTTCCTCCAAAGCTTTCCACCTCACGCCTTATATTTACCGCAATTTTTTTAAGTATGTCTGTCCCTATGTGAGGTTTTGCATCTGTCAATATATTTTCGTTTGCCCCGAATCTCACATATTCTGAAAGAATTTTTCTTATAAAAGGAGAATGAGTTCCCGTGTTTAACTTACCGTCGGAAAAGGTGCCTGCTCCCCCTTCTCCGAACTGCACGTTGGACTCGGTATCAAGTGTTCCGCCTGCAAAAAAGCTTTCCGTATCGCAAGTTCTTTCGTCCACCGGCTTTCCCCGCTCAATAACGATGGGACACGCCCCCGCCTTTGCAAGGCAAAGTGCCGCAAAGCTTCCTGCAGGACCGCTTCCGATTATGACAGGGCGGCTTTCCATTTTTCTTTTAAGAATGGGATATTCAAAGTTTTTTTCATCAAAAAGCTTTATTCCGTTAACACTTTTTAAAAGAGCTTCTTCCCCTTTTGCCTTTGCAACAACACTGTATACAAAATGAACATTATCCTTACGCCTTGCATCTATGGCTTTTTTGAAAACGTAAAAGCTTTCCGCTTTTCCTTTGGTAATCTTTTTTACTTTTTCGAAAAGGTCTTTTTCATTTTCAGAAAGCCCAAGCTTTATGCCCTCAATTTTAATCATACTGTTTCTCCAATCGCCGAAAGTGCCGAAAGATATGCAGAGGAAAACGCCCACTGAAGGTTAAAACCTCCGCAGTCCCCGTCAACGTCCAGCATTTCTCCCGCAGCAAAAAGTCCCGGATGAAGCTTTGACTCCATGGTTTCTCTGTTAAAATCCCTGCAGGATATGCCCCCTGCCGTAACCTGAGCATTGGCAAATCCGTTGGTGTCCGTAATTAAAAATTCCATACCTTTAATTACCGAAGCAAGGCTTTTTATTTCCTTGTCGGTAAGCGTTCTTATTTCTCTTCCCATGGGAAGGCAGTCGCACCTTTTAAGTATTTCACGTCCCAGCTTTTTATTAAGAAAGCCCGTGAAAAGATTTTCAAGTGTAAGATAAGTAAGCTTTCTTTTTTCGGACAACATATTCACAATTTCGGTATAGCTTAATTCAGGAGTTAAATCAAGGGATACCGTCTTTCCTTTTGCATCCCTTGAAAGCTGAAGTATGGGAGGGCCGGAAAGGCCGTAGGAGGTAAATAAAACCTCTCCTTCCTCTGATCGCTTTTCCATTTTGACAACGGCATCAATTTTAACTCCGTCAAGCGCCTTTGTTCCGTCGCACTTAAGCTGGACAATTGCAGGCTTTAAGGCTGTTAATTTATACCCCAGATCGGTTAAAAGATTATACGCTCCGCCACCCGACAGATTGGGAGATGCCTTACCGCCGCAGCAGAGAATTACTTTATCAAAAAACTTTTCTTTATCCCCTGCTTTTAAGATAAACCCCTTTTTCTTCGGTATAATTTTCGTTATTTCCGTATCGCAGATTTCTGCACATCCTTCCGCAAAGCGAAGCATATCAAGAACGCTTGAAGCCTGAAGGCTGTAGGGATAAACCTTATCCCCCTCTGCCTTAAGGGGTACACCTATGCTTTCAAAAAACGTTTTAAGCTCAAAGTAGCCGAATCGGGAAAGTGCATACTCCGAAAAGTCGCTGTCTCCGTGATAGCGGCTTTTATCTATGCAAAGATTTGTTATATTGCATCTTCCGTTTCCCGTGGCAAGAAGCTTTTTACCTGCCCTTGCACTTCGTTCAAAAAGCGTGAAATCCGCATTTTTCATTTTTAATACAGATGCGGCAACAAGTCCTGCCGCGCCCGCACCCACAACTGCTATTTTCATGGTGCACCGCCTTTATGTGTTAATAACAGCATTTTACCACCAAATATCCTTTTTTTCAAGTAGATATATTATTTTGTCATACCAAGACAAGAAAATGCATATAGTTTACCAAAAGCGAAAGCCAGAAAGGAATGATTAAATGGAAGCCGAACTCATAAAAGAAAACATGCAAAGCAGCTATCCTTCGGCAAACCTGGTTCTCAGCATAGTGGCTGAAGGCGAATCAATAGTTCCCGATATAAACAAGGATATTGCAGAAATTATTCTTGTCGAAGGGAGAAGCTTCATTGAAAAAACCGAAATCCAGAAAAACAGAATACTTTTTACGGGAATTGCCGAATTCACTGTCCTCTATACTGCAGATGATTCGGGCACGATGAACTCAATAACATCAAAAATCCCATTCAATCACATTGAAGAATGCTCCGGAATCAATCCCGACGATAAATATCTGCTCAGCTATGA
>JAUNRD010000279.1 GCA_030535815.1 Clostridia bacterium | reverse complement strand
TTCGCATTGCTCCTGCAATGCAAAAGCTTCGGAAAAAATTCCCTTCGGGCAATTTGTGCTACGACCGTAGGGGACGGTCTCTGTGCCGTCCCGTTTGTGTTGCTGCGATAGTGCTAAGCCATACGGCAGTGTACCGATGCGATTCGACTTTCGCATTGCTCCTGCAATGCAAAAGCTTCGGAAAAAATTCCCTTCGGGCAATTTTTTCCTATGACAAGTTCGAATCGCCACATTGAATACTACCAAAGAAAAGAGCGCCACCCTTTCGGGCAGCGCTCTTTTCTTTGGTATGCCCGATGCGATTCGAACGCACGACACATAGCGTCGGAGGCTATTGCTCTATCCAACTGAGCTACGGGCACATATTAAAAGCAACCGCAGCATTTATAATACCACAATTACTTTTATTTGTAAACATTATTTTGTCGCATTGTAAAAAATTTCTCTCCCGTCGGAAAGCATAATTCTGTAGGTGGGATTTGCGCTTGCTTCCACAAATTTGCTTTCGAGATCATCCACTTTATATCCTATGCTTACAGAAGATACCGCACAATCCGATATTCCTTCCCGTATGAGTCTCGGTAAAACAGAAGAAGCGTGGCTGATATCAGTTTCAGTTTCAGAGCCTTCAATTACATAGTAGAAACTTCCGTATGCTGTGGTTTTCCCATCTTCACTTTTCACAGATATCCTGCTTCCGAAAATATCATGTCCTTTATATACGCTTTTAATCAAAAATTCTCCCCTGTATTCTGCCTTTACTGTATCTTCAAGATTAAAGCCCAGTTCCTCAAGCCATTTCACAGCTTCCTCTCCGCTGTTTATCTGTGTTTCGCTTTCTATTATAAAGCTGTTTCCCTCTATCTTCACAGAACATACATCATTATAGAAAACATTGTCGTCCTTTTTGTATCTGTTACCAAGGATATTTCCGACAAATTCCGCTTCAGAAGCCATAGCATTTCTCACCGAAATGCCGTTGATTTCAGGAATTTCTTCGTTAATTATACCTTCAGGAATTTCTATTCCGCGCTTTTCAAGAAGCATAGCCATATTGATGATGGTTTCCTCATCCACAACCTTGGATTCATGGCGGAGCATTATATTCCATATTACGAGAAAAATGTCAATGGCAAGAAACAAAAATATCAAAACCGTTTTTATTTTCTTCCAGTTCATATAAAGCTCCTTTCAGAAAAATTATTGTGAAATTATAATCTGTTTTCCTTCCACATATCCAACCCAGCAAGGAAGTATCCTTTCGCTTGCTCCGTCCTCCATATATGCAGGAAACATATCTTCGATTTTCACCGGTTCTTCGGCATCTTCATATTTTGCCGCAATTTTATCTATCGCACCGTAAATATTTATAAAATCTCTTTTTCTTTCCGTTTTCGCATAGCTTCTTAAAAGCATTCTGAATCCGGTTACTCTGCCGCCGGAAACTGTCATTTCGATGGCATGCTTGAGCTGCTTTCCCGATTCATTTATAACGGTGGCAACAGGCGTTCCTTCATAGTAATAATCGAAGAAAAATACCCTCTCGTCACCGGATGTAAATGCAGTATCGCTCGAAACATTTACCGCAAACTCTCCGCCTGAAGATGCCGCCAAATACACATCACCCGCAAAGCGTATCGCACTGTTAAGCGTTTCATACACAGAATATCCTCCCGAAAGCGGAATTCCGTATTCTCTTGATGTTGCCTCATATTCGATAAGTCCGTTTTTATGAATCTTAAGCGACGAGTCATTTTCAAGATAAATAATCGTTCCTTCACCGTCAACGTATCTGTAAAGAGAATCGGGGCTATAAGCAAAGCACCTTATAACCTCAGCCGGCACGCCGGAAGCAATGAGATTTCTGCTTTCTATTTCCATCTTCTTACCATCCGCAGTTGATGCAGAGTCCAGTATCAGGAAAGAATCAAGCAGCGTCTTCATCTGCACCACATCATCAGGCGATGTCTTATCCATGTTCATCTGAAGCGCCATGACACAATAGTTTTCAGGTGGCACATCCTCCGCATAGCCGATAAACTTTTCGATAAGGTCTGTGGTTTTTTCATATTGCAGTTCGTAGCGCATAACACTCTCGGTTTTATTGTCTATCGCCAGAAGTTCAAGACTGTCCTCCCCGGTGGGAAGAATGAAAAAGTCCCTCACATGACCTGTGTCCGAAAAAACCTCAGTATCCGCAACACCCATAAGCTGTCCGAAAAACTCACCCGGCATAGACACCGAATAGTTCACATAGGTATACATTACCTGCTCATTTAAAAGCTCCCTCACATTTTCTTTGGTAAGAAGCGTAGTTTCTTTAATAGCTACTTCACCGCTTAAAAATGAGGTCATAAAATCATTTATGTCTGAGTAGACATCGTTAAAGGTGCTGTCTCCGTTGTAAAATACCGCACTGGAGCCTGAGCCGTCCGCTATTACTATTTTTCTCGCCTTACTTAAATTTTCCATGGGCTGAGAATAGCTTTTCTCAAAGAATTCCCTTATTACAGGCCATTCTTTTACATTAACAAAAAGGCTATAGCCATCCGGCCATAACCTTTCATCAATCCATGTTATTGAAGTCAGCCCTATACTCGAAAGTATAAGCAATACGAGAACGAAACTTTTTATACGTTCCTTCATTTAAGTTCTCCCTATTATTTTCCCCAACCGTTTATAAGGCTCTTTATGCTGTTATACCAGCCAAGAGATACAAGATTTATCTTAAAGAACGCTCTCTGTACCCTTGTGTTATCAGCTGTTACTGCCTGAACAGCCAGGTTATTGTCTCCGGATGAAAGCTGTACGTTGAAACAGAATAATCCACTTGCTCCTACAGTTGTCTGCAAAACCTTTCCTTCTGCATCCTTTTTAGGATAATAAAGACCGTCCGCACTGTTATATGTAAGAACCGTTACTCTGCATCCGGGGTTTGCCACACCAGAAACCGGGTAAACACTCTTATTACTCTGTGACTGGGCGTTTTCCGGCTTTTTAATTACCAGAATATTAGCCGCATTACCAACATCCTTATAGGTTACTCCTGCTGCAAGGCTGACTGCCGACATGGATAAAATCATGATAAGAACCAGTAAAGCCGCTATTAATTTTTTCATGGTCGGCACCTCCTTTTAGTTTTCTGCAGTTATTATAGCATAGCAATGTTACAGGAGTATTACATCAGAATTACTTTTGATTAACATATTACATTCCCGTTTTTATGCCAGGAAAGGTATGGAAA